>JAHADO010000251.1 GCA_018375265.1 Campylobacter concisus
ATTTAAAAGAGTGCCATCTTCTATACCTTTTACAAAAAAATGTATATTATCTATACTAAGTGCTGCAACCATAGCAAAAAATAACCATTTTGAGTTTTTATAGCTACCATCATGCCAAAGAAGAACGATAAAAATAAATATAAACGCTCTTTTAAATTCATTAAGCGCTGAAAATGCTGCGTTTTGCGTAGCATCATAAGGGAAAAATGATATGCCAAAAACATATAAATTTAAAAGCAAAAATAGCAACAAAATAGCTTTATTGTTCTTTGCATTGTTCTTTATATTTTGTACAACATTTTTAGTATCGACTACAAAAAGAATCAATGTTAAAAATAGAGCTAAATATATGGCTAAATTTTTAATAGCAGTTATGTGCTCGTTATACTGACCTATTAGAAATAAAGATAAAAAAATTAAAATTGCTATATTTAAATATCTGGTAGCTTTTAGCTTTTCTTGGAAAAATCCTTTCATACCTCAACTAGCTCCTGTGCAAATTTTGACCACTCATACATGCCTTTTATACTCTCTCTTGGTCTTAAATTTTCTATATTTTCTAGCGTTAAATTTATCTTTTCTATCATGTCACTTTCATCAGAAATTTTAAATTTATACCCATTTACTCCGTCTTTTATGATCTCTTTCATACCACCGTTTATGCTAACTACGCAAGGCTTGTTAGCGGCTAATGCCTCAATGACGGTTATACCAAAAGCTTCATGGCCTATGCTTGGTTGCAAGTAGACATCGCAAGCGTTATAGTATTCATTTAGTTCATCATGTCCGATAGCACCAACAAAAATGACCTTTTGATTTAAGTTAAGCTTAGCTGCTAGCTCTTTTAGACTTTGTAAATTTTCTCCATCACCAACTAGCATAAATTTGGCGTTTTTGATCTTGTCTATATTTTTTACCATCATGCCAAAGCCTTTCCAGCCAACTACTCTACCAACGCTTCCTATCAAAATTTCATCACTTTTTACACCAAATTTCTCTCTTGTCTTCTCCTTTAGTGACGCATCTGGATAAAACTTCTCTTTATCTACGCCATTATAAACGACTTTAACCTCTCTGCCATATCTTTCTCTTAAAATCTCCGCATTTGCGTCGCTAACGCTAATGATCTTATCTATAAATTTGATAAAAAATTTATCAAAAAAGTAAAAATCCTCGCCACCGCTTACAAAGACTGCTTTTAAATTCTTATCATGCCTCTTTAAAGCCCATGCAACAAAAAAATCAAATGGCTTATGTACAACTAAAATATCAAATTTCTCAGACTCTAAAAATTTTCTGGCATTAAAATAAAAACTAACTCTTTCAATAAATTTTCTAAATCTATTGCCTATTTTTACGACCTTTTCTCTAGGGCAAAAACCAAACATCTTTAGATCAATGCTACTGTCTTTTAAAAATGCTGGTATAAATTTACCTCTGCCAGTACAAATGGTCACCTCGTGTTCTTTGATAAGCTCCTTTGCTACTGAGTAGTAAAATGTCTCAACACCGCCAATTTTTAGTGCAGTTGTCACGTTATAAAGCAATATTTTCAAAATTTATCCCTTAATTTTTTCATAATATTAGCATAAAAGCTGGTCTTATTTTTTCTTCATCTCTTCAAGCTCTTGCGCTAGGAATTCCCCTGTGTAGCTGCCAGTTTTTTTGTAGTTTTTAGCTACCTCTTTGACGCTGCCGCACGCTATCACTTTACCGCCTTTTGCGCCGCCTTCTGGCCCCATATCGACGATATAGTCGCAGTTTTTGATAACATCCATATTATGCTCGATCACAAAGATAGAATTTCCAAGATCAACTAAGTGATTTAGCACCTTTACCAACCGATCGACGTCGGCAAAATGAAGCCCCGTCGTTGGCTCATCAAGGATGTAAAGCGTATTTCCAGTGTCGCTTCTACTAAGCTCTTTTGCTAGCTTCACGCGCTGCGCCTCGCCGCCACTAAGTGTGACTGCATTTTGTCCAAGCGTGATATAGCCAAGCCCCACGTCTTGCAGTGTGGTGAGCTTTGAAGCGATCTTTGGCACAGCCTTAAAAAACTCAACCGCCTCATCTATGCTCATGTTTAGCACCTCTGCGATGTTTTTGCCTTTGTATAAAATTTCCAAGGTCTGAGCATTATATCTAGCGCCATTACAAACGTCACAAACCACGTTGATATCAGGCAAAAAGTGCATCTCGATCGTGATCTCGCCCTCGCCTTGGCACTTCTCGCAGCGCCCACCTTTGACGTTGAAACTAAAACGTCCTATTTTATAGCCTCTAAGCTTTGCCTCTTTAGTCTGTGCAAACAAATTTCTTATCTCATCCATCACGCCAGTATATGTCGCTGGATTTGAGCGTGGAGTGCGGCCGATAGGGCTTTGATCGAGGTATATGACCTTGTCTAAATTCTCAAGTCCGTTTAAATTTACCCCAGCTATTTTTTTCACTTTTTTAGCTCTATTTAGCTGCTCCTGCGCCTCTGGGAGCAAGGTCTGAAGCACTAGCGAGCTCTTGCCAGATCCTGAGACACCAGTGATGCCTACAAGGTTTCTAAGCGGAAATTTAGCGGTTAAATTTGAGATATTGTTGATATTTACATTTGAAATTTCAAGCCACTTCTCAGCCTTTCTATTTTTTTGATAGTCGATCTTTTTCTTGCCATTTATGTATTGTGCAGTCTGAGTATCTGAGCTTAAAAGCTCTTTTGCCGTGCCTGCAAAGACCACACTACCGCCAAATTTACCAGCTCCAGGGCCGATATCTACGATATAGTCAGCCTCCTCTATCGTCTTTTTATCATGCTCTACGACGATCACGGAGTTGCCTTTGGCTTGCAAATTTCTAAGTGTTTTTATGAGTTTT
>JAHADO010000252.1 GCA_018375265.1 Campylobacter concisus
TAGCAAAAACGAACGCGTAAAAGTAAGTGCTGATGATGCCATAAGCAAGGGTGGCGTGGTGATAATAAGCGAGGGCGGAAACATCGATGCGACGATGCAAACAAGGCTTGAGAAGCTAAAAATGCTGGTAAATAATGAATAAAGACGTTAAAAGCCTAAATGTCGATGAGCTAAACGCACTTTGCCACGACATCAGAGATAAAATTCTATCCACCGTTAGTAAAAATGGCGGCCATCTTAGCTCAAACATCGGCGCAGTCGAGATCATCGTTGCGATGCACAAAATTTTTGACGTTACAAAAGATCCGTTTATCTTTGACGTGAGTCACCAAAGCTACGCGCACAAGCTACTAACTGGGCGCTGGGATAGCTTTGATACGCTTAGAAAATTTAACGGTATCAGCGGCTACACAAAGCCAAGCGAGAGCAAATTTGACTACTTTGTAGCAGGCCATAGCTCGACATCCATTTCGCTTGCGGTTGGCGCCGCAAAGGCGATCAAGCTAAAAAATGAAGAGCGCTTACCAGTAGCTGTCATAGGCGACGGCTCACTAAGTGGCGGCATGGCATACGAGGCACTAAATGAGCTTGGGGATAGAAAATATCCTTGCGTCATCATCCTAAACGACAATGAGATGAGTATAAGCAAGCCAATAGGCGCGCTTAGCAAGTATCTAAGCCAGATGATGGCTGGGCAGTTTTATCAAAAATTTAAAGGCAGGGTTGAGCGCTTTTTAAGCTATATGCCAGACTCTGCAGCCTACATGGCTAGACGCATGGAGGAGGGCATCAGGCTCATCACTCCTGGTATGTTTTTTGAAGAGCTTGGACTTGAGTACATAGGTCCAGTCGATGGACACGACCTCTCAGCGCTTCTTAGCACATTTGAAACAGCCAAAAACATGAAAAAGCCAGTCATCGTCCACGTGCAGACGCTAAAGGGTAAAGGGTATGAATTTGCCGAGGGTTACTATGAAAATTGGCACGGAGTTGGGCCATTTGATCTAAAAAGTGGCGAATTTATAAAAAGACAGTCAAACAAGTCAGCCACGGCGATCTTTAGCGAGCAGCTTTTAAAGATGGCAAGAGAGCATAGCAACATCGTTGGCGTAACGGCTGCGATGCCAACAGGCACTGGCATGGACGCACTCATACATGAGTTTCCAGACCGCTTTTGGGACGTGGCGATAGCCGAGCAGCACGCAGTCACCTCGATGTCAGCCATGGCAAAAGAGGGCTTTAAGCCATTTGTCGCGATATACTCGACCTTTATGCAAAGAGCCTATGATCAGGTCATTCACGACGCTTCTATATTAAATTTAAACATCACATTTGCGATGGATAGGGCAGGCATCGTGGGCGAAGACGGCGAAACACATCAGGGCGCTTTTGATATCAGCTTTTTAAACGCTGTGCCAAACATGGTTCTTTTTGCCCCAAGGTGCGAAGAGAGCATGAAAAATGTTATGGAATTTGCCTACTCTTACAAGGGCGTTAGCGCGTTTAGATATCCGCGTGGGGCGTTTATTTTAAGGGATGAGTTTAAAGCTAAGCCGCTAGAGTTTGGCAAGGGTGAAATTTTGGCTGACGCAAAGAGCGACATCGCATTTTTAGGCTATGGCAATGGCGTTGGCAGGGCAAATTTGGTTAGAAATTTACTAGCTGGCAAGCTTGAAGCTATCCTTGTCGATCTAGTCTTTGTAAAGCCGCTTGATAGAGAGCTTTTACTGGATCTTGCAAAACGCACCAAAAAGTGGTATATCTTTAGCGATAGCGCCAAAAAAGGCGGTGTTGGCGAGATCGTAAGTGCCTTTTTACAAGAAAATGGCATATCAAATGTAAGCGTTGTTAGCTTTGAATATGACGATAAATTTATCCAGCATGGCTCGACAGCTGAGGTTGAGAAGAGTCTTGGCATAAGCGCTGAGCAGATAGCCCAATTTTTACTAGAGAATAATTAATATCATTTAATAAAGAAACGTTTAATATTACTTTTGCTAGCATAAAGCAAAAATTTGTATAGGGGAAAATTATGCAATATGTATCGTTGCTAAAACAGTCTGGGCTTAAAGTAACGCCGCAGCGTCTTAGCGTTTTAAGAATTCTTGATCGTCACACACATCCAACGATCGATGAGCTTTATGATGAAATTTTGAAAGAAAATCCATCAGTTTCGCTCGCAACTGTCTATAAAAACCTAAACACTCTAAAAGACGAAGGCCTTGTAGTTGAGGTAAATATCGTCAATCAAAAGGCGAGATACGACATTTACGAGCATCCGCACATTCACGTGGTTTGCGAAAACTGCGGTAGCGTCGAGGATATGAGCTATGATGACTCAGAGCTTGGCAAATACCAAGAAGCGCTTGAAAAAAAGATCGGTAACATCATCGAGCGCCTAAATATCGTTGCTAGCGTAAAAAGCTGTAAACACTGCCGATAAGGCAAAATTTATGTTGCACTACGCAACATAAATTTTTATTTTTCTTCATAAAACACTTCAAACAAGCCTGAAATTAGCTTTTTTCTCATTATTTTAAGCACTAACTCGCTAAAATAAACAAAAAATTTCGGAGAAAAATGTGGGTTTGGAGATAGAGCGTAAATTTTTACTCAAAAATTCTCAAATTCTAGATTTTCTAAAAGAGGCTGGGCTAGTTTTTAAGCACCTTGAAATTTCTCAGTTTTACACCAAGATCACGCAAAATGAAGAGATCCGCTTCAGAAGCGAAGAGGGTAAATTTATAAAAACGATCAAGGTTGGCAAAGATCTTATAAGAGAAGAAAATGAGGAATTTTGCGAAA
>JAHADO010000253.1 GCA_018375265.1 Campylobacter concisus
GTTCGTTTGACAGCTTCTACGATTGCTGCAACAGTGCGGTCTAGAACTCTATGGTCGTAAGCTTTTAGCTTTAACCTGATTCTTTCCATGTGTTTTCCTTATAAAAAGAACTTGTCGCAAACTCGCGACCTCTTTACATCAAAATAACTCGCATAGGATCAAGCGATCGTACGAGCAAGACATAGGTCTTTCGTAAAGAGATAGGGATTTTACAAAAAAGCCATTATAGTTGTCAAGAAAAACGCTATTTTTTGTTGAATTTTGATTAATTATTTCCTTTTGATAAGGAAGGTATCTTGCAAATGGAGAATTTATTTTTCAAAAATTTTATAAATTTCTAGTCTAAATTTTTATTTTTTATTTCTAAATTTTGTTCATTTTTTAAAATTTAAAGCAATATTTTCCTTTTTAAAAGGAAGTGGCTATAATTTCAAAAAGCCAAAAAGGTCAAATTTGAAAAGTTTAGAAACGCTCTATCAAGCACCCATTAAAAATGCAAAATTTATCCCCAGAAAATACGAGATCATCTCGCCAAAGACGCTTATCATTGGCGCTATTTCAAGTGGCAAAACAGCCCTTGTTTATGAGTTTTTGAGCCATTATAAGAGTGAGGAGAGGCTTTACATAAATTTAGACGATCTAAGGATAGATAGAACCTCGCTTTTAACAAATTTAAAAGACTTTTTAGAAAAAAATACCCAGATAAAGGTGCTCACAGTTGAAAATTTACAAGCCGCTGATCTTATAAATTTAGACTTTTTAAAGGGCGCTGCACTTGAAAATATCTTCCTTACAAGCAAGGAATTTTCACTCTCGCTTGAGGGCTTTGCACGTATAAATTTAAACTATCTTGACTACGAAGAATTTATACTATTTTTTAAGAAAAATTTAGACCAAGACCTGCTTTTTAGCTACTTTTTAGCTCATGGCAACGAGATAGCGAGCGCATTTTTGGACTCCAGCGAGGTCACATCTCACTTGCAGCAGCTCTTAAGAGCAAATTTAAACGAGCAAAGCATCGCTATCTTAAAAGAGTGCGCGACAAAGTGCCACGACACCATAAGCGCCTTTGGGATTTATAAAAATCTAAAAGAGCAGATGAAAATTTCAAAAGATAGCGTTTATAGCGCAATGAATTGGCTAAATGAGAGCGGATACGTGGAGTTTGTGTCAAATTTAGATGAGAGCAGCACGAGTAAGAAAATTTACTTTACAAATTTCGCCCTTCGCAATGCTTTGTGCCTAAAAAAGGACTTTCTCGCTGTCTTTGCAAATGTCGTTTTTTGCGAGCTGCTTAAATTTAAAGATGAAATTTACTACACAAAAGAGATCGATTTTTTCCTTAGTAAAAAGAAGCTTGCGATCATCTGCGTGCCATTTTCTGCGCCTGAGATCGTCTTTTTGAAATTTAAAAAACTCCACGCGAGCCTAAAAGAGCTAGGCGTTAGCAAGCTTCAAATCATCAGCGTCGCAAACCAAGCCGAGCAAAGCATCGAGGGGATAAAGTGCGAGATCTTGCCATTTTCTAGGTGGAGCCTAGGTTTATAAATTTAAACTCTTTGTTTGTTTATCATTTTAAAAGTCTAGAGATAAAATAGTTATAATCAAAAAAACGAAGGACAGACATGAGAGCATTTTTTGGGATCTTATTCATCGCTGCAAGCCTTTTTGGCTATGAGATAAACCACGAAAACTGGGCTAAATTTTATAAATTTAGTGGCGATGCAAATGGTGTGAAATTTGAAGTTTATATGAACTATTTTAAAGATGAATTTGAAAATTTCAAACAAACCAAGAGCTTTAAGGTCCCGCCTAAGATAAGCGGCCACATCTTTTTTGACGGCGCAAAATACGACTATGAAAAGGGCTCTTTTGAGTAAAATGGCAGTGAAATTTCTTCATTAAATGCGGTCTCAGACAAGATAAATTTAGACGTTAAAAACGAAAATGGCGAGCTAAAAGGCAAGATAATCGTCAAAAACAAAGCCTACAACGCCACAGTAAAAGAAGAAAAAGAGTATGAGATCCTAAATATCGGCATCCAAATGACCGAGTCAAACGGCACAAGATACGAAGCGATCACTAACGATATCTTTGCCAAGGACTCCGCTAAAAAATACAAAAACAAGCTTCTTGCAGAGTTTTACGACCTAAAAAGCGAGCGCAAAAAATGGCCAAACAACCAGTACGAGAGCCTAAAAGATATCTACTATATAAATGATAAGATAAAGAGCGTTTGCACCTATAAAAATGAAAAAACAAACTGCGAAGTGATCTCACTTGCGACAAACAAAAAGCTAAAGCTAAAGCAAATTTTTAAAGATATAAACGACAGCCACCTAAAAGCGATCCTTGCAAACGCTGGCGTGAGCGATAACTTCGTGCTTTCACCACTTGGGCTTACATTTTTAAACGAAGAGCAGATCAGCGTGCCACTTGAGGAGCTAAAACCTTACTTTAGCGATGAAGTCGGGCTGTAATGGCTAAAATTTGCGGTATCGACGAGGCTGGACGTGGGGCGCTGGCTGGACCACTAAGCGTGGCTGCTTGCGTGCTAAATAGCGAAATTTCAGGCCTAAACGACTCCAAAAAACTAACCGCAAAAAGGCGCGAAGAGCTCTTTAAAGAGATCACAAAAAGCTCAAATTTCCTCATCGCTTACTTCTCGAATGCCCAGATAGACGAGCTTGGGCTAAGTGAGTGCCTAAGGCGCGCGCTCAAACTTTTAAAGGCGCATTTTGAGGACTTTGAGATCATCTATGACGGAAATTTAGACTCGGCGTTGGCATCATGACGATGAT
>JAHADO010000254.1 GCA_018375265.1 Campylobacter concisus
GCTTTGTAAATTTTAAAACTCCATTCACTCGCAAAAATTGACTACTAAAATTTGGCTTCGCTTACCGCTTAGCTCAAATTTTAGAGCCGAAATTACTCGCTCATGAAATTTTAAAATTTACTTGACACTTGCCTAATTTGACAAAGTAAATTCGTAAATTTAAAACCTTGCTTGCTCGTTTGAGCAGGTTTTTAAATTTACTAAACACTTTTGTAGTCGCAAGAAGTAAATTCATACAAATCCAAGAATTTAAACAAATATCCTAAAATAATCAAAAAATTTAAAGGAAATTTCATGCAAAACAAGCTTTTTACGCCGCTTAAGATAGGTGGCATCGAGATCAAAAACCGCATTATCATGGCTCCGATGTGCATGTATGAGGTCAAAAAAGAGGATGGTCGTCCAAGGTGTTTTCACAAGCTTCACTACGCTACAAGGGCGATCGGCGGCGTTGGCATGATCATCGTTGAGGCGACAGCTGTTGAGGCGCGTGGCAGGATCACCAAAAAAGACCTTGGGCTTTGGAGTGACGAGCAGATCGAGGCTCACGCGGAGCTGGTAAAAGGATGCAGTAAATACGGCGCCAAAATGGCCATCCAGCTAGCTCATGCTGGTAGAAAGGGCACTTGTGAGGGCATCATCGCACCAAGTGCTATCAAATTTAGCGAAGACTACGCCACGCCAAAAGAGATGAGCGCAGAGGATATCGCAAGCGTCAAGCAAAGCTTTGTGGATGCGGCCATTAGGGCAAAGAGCGCAGGATACGAGGCTGTGGAGATACACGCGGCGCATGGATATTTGATAAATCAATTTTTATGCGCTGGCACGAACAAGCGAAGTGACGAATACGGCGGCACATTTGAAAACCGCATAAGGCTGCTGCTTGAAATTTTAAGAGAGATCAAGGCTCGCGCTAATATCGCAGCTGGCGTGAGGATAAGTGCAAGTAGCTGGCTTAAGGGCGACTGGGACGTAGAAGATAGCGTAAAGCTCGCACGTGAGCTAGAGAAAAATGGGGCTGACTTCATCCATGTCTCAGCTGGTGGAGTCTATGAAAAAGTTGATAATGCGCCTAAATTTACGCCTCTTTATCAGGCTGGCTACGCAAAAGCTGTGAAAAATGCAGTCAAAATCCCAGTCTTTGCAGTCGGTCTCATCACAAAGGCAAGCGAGTGTGAGGCGCTGCTGCTTGGCGATGTTTGCGACGGCGTGGCGCTTGGCAGAGAGCTACTGCGCAACCCATATTTTGCTTTTGGCGCCATGAAAGAATTTGGCGAAAATGACAAAATAGAAAATGCCTATAAAAGGGCTTACTAAAATTTACGGCAAGGTGAGAGCCTTGCCAAATTTCATTTTTCTTAAATAAAAATCACTAAAATTTACTTGCTATTTTTCTACACTAACAAATACAAATTTATATTTTCATAGCTATAAAATCGCATTTATTTTAAATTTTTACCTGAAATTTATATTTAAAATTATAATATTCAATCTCAAAATAAGATTATAAACTAAAATAGTAATTTTAATAACCAAACTAGGAGGAGAGATGAGATTTAAGGGCTTATTTAAGCTCTCTCTTGCAGCAAGCGTGGCAGTTTGTGCAAACGCAGCAGACGAGAGCGTGCTAAGCGGTGTTGAGGTGACAAGTAGCAGCGGTGGATACGGCGTTGATGATATCAAAATTTCAACTAGAAACGCTGGCCTAGCAAAAGACGTGATGAGGGATATCCCTGGCGTCTATGTGGGCGGCACAAACGGCATGAATCAAAAAATTTACATGAGAGGCGTAAGTGACCGCGGTCTAAATATCACGATAGATGGCGCGAAACAAAATGGAAATACTTTTCACCATAACGCCGACTTGCTGATCGACCCTGATCTCATAAAGGCAATAGACGTCGAGGTTGGCTCAAGGTCAGTCGTAAATGGCTCTGGCGCGCTTGGTGGCTCAGTCGCCTTTAAAACGGTCGATGCAAAAGACTTGCTAGAAAGCGGCGAGAAGATCGGTGCAAAGATAAAGACTGGATACGCCTCAAATAACAGCGAATTTTCTCAAGGCCTTATGCTCTTTACTGCGCCAGTTGAAGGGCTTGATTTTATAGCAGCTATTAATCACAAAGGCTACGACTACGGCAAAAGCGGCAATAAAAGAAAGATAGGCGGCGACGGCAACGACCTTAGCTATCTTTTAAAGCTTGGTTATAGCTTCCTTGATGCACATAGAATTTCTATCTCAAGAGAACATAATGAATTTAAAGGCATGTATCCAATGAGAGCCGAGTTTGGCAGCTGGTATACTGGTCAATTTCCTGTTGATAACCGAAAATATGAACGTGATACTACAACGCTAAAATACGAGTATAAACCAAGTGATCTTCTAAATTTAGATGTAACGGTATACAATACCGAGCATAAAAAAGATGACCCGGTCTTAAAAATTTTGGGTGTAAAGACAAATGGTATAAATGCAAAGGCTAAAAGCGTAGTCGAGAGTGGTGCTTTGACGCAGACTTTTAGATATGGCGCTGAGTTTTACCAAAGTAAAAATTTCAACAAACCAGACAATCATTACCCAGAAAAGGTAAATAACTACTCTATCTACGCAGAAGACGCGCTAAATTTTAGCTCGCTAACCGTTACTCCTGGCATCAGATATACTCATCACGAGCTAAAAAGCTATGACGGCAGAGCTGGAAATGTAAAGAGCTACACATATAAATTTAACGAATTTACCCCAGCGCTTGCACTTGATTATGAGATCATTAAAGGGTTACACGCGTTTGCAAGCTATGCGA
>JAHADO010000255.1 GCA_018375265.1 Campylobacter concisus
TAGCACGTTTCCAACACTCATTCTCATCATCACGCTTTTTCGCCTCTCGCTAAACATAGCAACCACGCGTATGATCTTAAGCGAGGGTCACAACGGCCCAGAAGCGGTCAGTGAGATCATCTCAAGCTTTGGAAATTTCGTCGTTGGCGGCAACTTCGTCATCGGTACCATCGTCTTTTGTATCTTGGTGCTCATAAATTTCATGGTCGTAACAAAGGGTTCAACCCGCGTGAGTGAGGTGCAAGCTCGTTTTACACTTGATGCGATGCCTGGTAAGCAAATGGCGATAGATGCGGATCTAAACGCAGGTCTAATCGACGAAAAAACGGCGCGCGAAAGACGTCAAGCCATCATCGGCGAGGCAAATTTCTACGGCGCGATGGATGGTTCGTCTAAATTTATAAAAGGTGACGCCGTTGCTGGCATCATCATCACTATAATTAACATCATAGGCGGCTTTGCTATCGGCTCGTTTCAACACGGCCTTGATATGGCGACATCGGCTCAGTACTATACGATCTTAACTATCGGCGATGGCCTTGTGAGCCAGATACCTGGACTTATCACTTCAACAGCGACTGCCATCATCATCACAAGGGCTAGCAAAGACGACGAGGACTTTGCAGAAGGCACGCTAAATCAGCTATTAGGAGACTATAAAACCTTGCTGATAGTTGGCTTCATACTATTTATGTTTGCCCTTGTTCCAGGACTTCCGACGCTTTCGCTTGGCTTTATAGCACTGCTATTTTTGGGGCTTGGCTACATCATCAAGCAGACCAAAGATGGTGGGCTAAATTTAAACCTTGCGCCAAAAGAAAAAGCAGCTGGCAAAAAAGCTGGAGCCGCTACGCCAAGTGGGGCAGGGGCAGCAGCTGCGAGTGGTGGGGCTGCTAAGGCACCAAAGAAGAGCGACGAAGAGATCGCAAGAGAAGAAGAGACGAAGATAAATGACATCTTAAAGCTTGAAATTTTAGAGCTTGACCTAGGATATGGCCTACTAAAGCTAGCTGATGTGGATCTAATAGAGAGAATTCGCGCTATGAGGCGAAATATCGCTTCAAGCCTTGGCTTTTTGATGCCAAAGATAAGGATCCGCGACAACCTTCAGCTTCCACCAAACGAGTACCGCTTCAAGCTAAAAGGTATCATCATCGGTCAGGGTGAAATTTATGCGGATAAATTTCTAGCAATGGATAGTGGCCTAGTGAGCGAGGATATCGAGGGTATTCCGACAAAAGAGCCAGCTTTTGGGCTAGACGCTCTTTGGATTGATGCTAGCGTCAAAGAGGATGCCATACTTAGTGGCTACACAATAGTTGATCCTGCAAGCGTCATCTCAACGCACATGAGTGAGCTTATCAAGCAAAACGCAGCTGAGCTTCTAACTCGCCAAGAGACGCAAAATTTACTAGACAAACTAAAGATCGACTACCCAGTCGTGGTCGAGGATACGCTAAGGATCGCACCTATAAATTTGATCCAAAAGGTCTTAAAAACGCTGCTTAAAGACAATATCCCGATCAAAGACCTACTTAGCATACTTGAAGCCATCAGCGACATCGCCGAGGTTAGTAAAAATTTAGACATGATCATCGAGCACGTGCGTGCAGCGCTTTCACGCGTCATCACCTCGCTTTATGTAGATGAAAAGGGTCAGCTAAATTTCTACATCCTAGACACCGCCGCACAGCAAAAGCTCATGGATGCGGTGCAGTATAAAGACGGCGCATATCACTTGATGATAAACGTGGCGCAGACATCCTCAATCGTGCAAGCACTTAGGCGTGAAAAAGAGAAGCGGCCGATGAGCCAGCACGGAGAAATGGTGCTTTGCGTGGAGCCAAGCTTGCGCAAATTTATAGCAAATATCTGCGCAAATTTTGCCATCGACATAGTAGTACTAAGCTTTGCTGAGATCTCGGCAAATACGCCATTTGAAACGGTTGGCGTCATAGAAATAGAAAATTTATAAAGGAAAACGATGAAAATTTATCACCTCTCACACACCGATCTTGACGGATACGGCGCACAATACATAACAAATTTTTACTTCAAAGATGTGAAATTTCTAAACTCAAACTACGGCAGAGAGATAGATGATAAATTTGCTCAAATTTTATCTGAGATAGATGCCTCAAACGATGATAAAAACGTCATCTTGATTACCGATCTAAATTTAAGCCTAGCTCAGTGCGAGAGCTTTGAGGAGATGATAGATGGTAAAAATATCAAGCTATTTTTGCTAGATCATCACCAAAGTGGTGCCGAGTGCGCGAGCGCTTACTCATGGTATTTTTTAGATAGTTCAAGGTGCGCTACAAAGATCACTTACGACTTTTTTGCGGGCATTTTTGGTCAAAACAAAGAGCTTGAAATTTTTAGTGACGTCGTAAATTCCGTGGATATCTGGCTAAAAGATGATAAAAATTTCGAGATGGGCAAGGTCTGCTTGGGACTTGTGGCAAACGCCAAAGAGATAAATAAAGTGATGTTTGAAGCTGAAAACAACCTTTATATGGATCATATCTTAAAAGAAGCTAGCAAATTTTTTAACGAGAAAAACGACTATATCGGCCTTGATATGCAGGTGCATGCCATTAAAAAGTCATTTTTCAAAGAGGATAAGGACAACACGCTAAGCAACCTGATCTCAAACTACGTCGTAAAAAAACTTAGTGAAAATAAAGAGAAATTTAGCATAAGCTATAAAGATCATAAAGGAATTTTAACCTACAATATCGGTAATGTTTCGGTTATCGGCAACGACTTTTT
>JAHADO010000256.1 GCA_018375265.1 Campylobacter concisus
ACGAAGATCAACTCGATCATTGTAAAACCTTTTTTCATGGTTCCTCCTTGAAATTTGTGTAATTTTTCGCGGATTATACAACATTTTTTTCAAAAGGCAAATAAAAACTAAATTTTTTACAATTTAGCCGATTTGGTAGTTATGAAAAAGAATTCCGCTATAATGACGCTCAAGAATATGGAGATTTTATGAAAAAAGTTTTATTTTGGATGGTAGTATCTTTTTGTATTTTGAGCGCAAATTCATCATTTGAGCCAGTGCTTTCATCAAAATATAACGAAAAACAAGCCTACATCGGTAAGAAGCTCTTTTTTGACAAAAGGCTAAGCACCACTGAAAACTACTCATGCGAAACTTGCCACAATCTATACTGGAATTTAAGCGGTACAAACTCATCTTATACCAGCCAAAAGGGCGTCATAAACCCACCTAGCGTGCTAAATTCGGCTTTAAATTTTCTATTTTTTACTGATGGCAGGGTAAGAAGCTTAAAAGATCAGGTAAAAGAGTCGATAAATTCTAGAAATGAGCTAAATTCAAACAAAGATGAGATAGTAAAAAAGGTAAAAAGCATAGGCGAGTATGGGATTTTGTTTAATGATACATACGATGATGGCATAAACTACGAGAATATAGTAGATGCTTTGGTAGAATTTGAAAAGGCTATTTTAAGCATTGATTCGCCATTTGATGAGTATCTAGCTGGCAATGACGACTCCATAAATAATGAAGCAAAAAAGGGCTTTGAGCTCTTTAATAAAGTAGGCTGTGTGGCTTGCCATAATGGTAGAAATTTAGGTGGAAATTTGATGCAAAACGTGGGCTTAAAGGATGCTAGTGAGAGCAGGCGCCTTATGCGTGTGCCTTCGCTTAGAAATGTAGCAAGAACAGCTCCATATCTAAGTAGTGGCGAAATGAGCGATCTAAAAGAAGTCATAGGCTTTGTGAGCTATCACCAGCTGATCCATACACTAAATAGCGAAGAGTTAGGGCAAATTTATAAATTTTTGCTAACACTAAATGGACGCAGACCTAGGATACTAAATGAATAAAAGACAAGCAAATATCATCTTAATCGTCCTAGCGATCGTCTTTTTCTTTAGCTCGGCTTACATCTACATGGCAAATAGAGCTGTTACTGCTGTTAGCAAATTTAACGATACGATCTTAAGCCTTATCTTGCTAGATAACGAGCTAAGCTTTAGCTTAGAAAATAACGTACTTCGTCTAAACTACGACGATGTAAATAAAAATTTAAAAAGTTTTGATCAAAATTTAACCAGACTTGATGAGCTAAACGAAATCATACATGTCTTTTACCAAGAGAAAAATGCCAAAACTTTAAAGGTCATAAACGACGACTTTTTAAAAAAACAAAGGCTTGTAGATAGGTCAAACTACGCTAGTTCGTCAATGGCTGCTTACATCTTGTCTGGTGAGTTTGAAATAGCATCAGAGAAGAAGCTAGATGCACTTAATGTGATCTTTCACGCGATAAAAAGCTCAGCCATAATCAGCCCCGAAACGCTAAATCAAACAAAAGAACAGATACTAAAGTATAAAGACACTTATAAAAACGACACAAAAGCGCTCTCTGTGTTAAATAAAGCAAGTTATGCGCTTGAATTTGCAAAAAACCTAAGCGCCATAGCTAAAGACTCTGTTGAGCTAAAACTTGGAGAAACACTAAGAAAATTTAGAGATGACACCCTAGCCTCTTACAGCATAATGATACGAAATATAGTGATAATGCAAGTGCTTTGTCTTATCAGCTTCGTGCTATTTTGCGCACTGACCTTTTACCAAGCAAGGGTACTAACTAAACAGCTAAAGCAGATAAAACTACTAAAAACGACAGTGGATGCAGGACACAGCTCGATAGTCTTTTGCGACAATGACAATAAAATTTTATATGTGAATAAAACATTTGAGTCAAAAACTGGCTATAAACTAAAAGATGTTGTCGGCAAAAGTCCTAAAATTTTAAAATCAAACATGCACCCAGAGAGCTTTTACGCTGAGATAAGAAATGCTATAAATAAGCACATCTCATGGGAGAGCGACGAACTAATAAGCAGGACAAAAAGCGGCAAGCTGCTCTATGAGAAGGTGCGTTTTGCGCCATTTTTCTTTGAGGGCAAGCTAGAGGGCTACATGGCTATAAAGCTTGATAGGACAAAAGAGCTTAGCATGCTTAAAGAGCTAACTCAAAAAAATGAGCAGATAAAAATTCAATCCTCAATCGACAAGCTAACTGGCTTTGGCAACTACTTTGCCCTAACTGAGATGATAGAGGCGAAAAAAGATGGAATTTTGATCAGCATAAGCATCAAAAACTATAAGATGCTAAGATTTTTCTACCAAAACAAGGTCATCGAAGCCATGCTAAAAGCGGTGGCAAATACGCTAAAACTCTGCGTTGATACCTACTCTATAAATGCTGAGCTATTTAGGTTTCAAGATGATGCGTTTTACATCTGGTATCAAGGCGATGACATCGTTAGAGATATCGGCTTTATAAAAGAGTATTTTAACTTTAGCAGGATGAATATCGAGATAGACGGTAAATTTGAAAACCTACCTGGCATCAAGATAACTCTTGGCGTCTCTTTGTCAAATGACACGCCGCAAACAAACCGCCTAATGCAGTCAATCCTAGCTAATCAACAAGCAAGCGATAGCGGCAACGAAATCTACTACTACCTAGAAAACGACGCGATCGAGATGAGATACTATAAAAACCAACTGATAACCGA
>JAHADO010000257.1 GCA_018375265.1 Campylobacter concisus
GTCAAGTCCAGCAGCCTTTGTGCCATTTACTCTTGCATTTACGCACGCCCAGTGGTAGCGATAAACTAGATCGAGCTTACTTAAAATTTCATCCATACTGCGAAGCTTTGAACGGCTTTTTAGCCCGCCCTCTTTAAAGACATTCATCACAAACTCACAGTCGCAAATTTTATCCATCTGGCCGATATCTTCAGCTATACCAAGCGCCCAAAGCAATATCCAAAGCGACTCATATTTCCAGCCCATATTCACAGCCGTGTCCATATCGGCTCTATCCTCAACGACCTCTTTTTCTTTTACGCTTAGTCCCTCATAGGCATCACCTAAAAAGCTCTTTGCCCACGCCATATTTTCTTCACCCAAAGAGCCTTCGTCACGGATCGTGCAAGCGCACATGATCGCTGTAAATGAGCAAACTGCGCGCTTTATTATCTCGTCAATATCTCTTGGCGTAACCTCGCTATTTTCATAGCGAAGCGGCAGACTCTCAAGCACCGCCACGCCTTCTTTTTTTAAAATTTTTATGCTCTCATCTTTTCTTTGTTGTGCTGTTTTTGACATATCCGCACCTCCTTTAAAAATATCAAACACTCCTATTTCCTACCCAAAAAACTCGGCGTTAAATTTCTCTTCGTCAAAATTTTTACCCAAGAATTTGCAAATTTCCTCCATATCAGCCCTCGCCGTTTCAAAACAGCTAGTAGCCCCTGGGCTTGGTGTCATATTAAAGCTTATGCCCTCGCCTGTGCTGATCTTGCCCTCGCCAAGCTCTAGCCTTTTTTTATTGCGGTCGATCACCTGTGGCCTTACGCCACCAAAATTTACAGCGTAGCTTAGGTCATTTTCACTTAGGCTTGGCACGATCTTTCTAGCGTCTTTGACAAATTCTTTTTTGTTGATAAATGGCACTTCAAACAAGAAATTTCTTAGGATATACGACCTGATATCATTGTCTTTTAGTAAATTTGTAAAGACTTCAAGGACGTTTTTGTCAAATTTTAGGCACTTTAAGAAGTCAAAAAAGCTAGAACAGCCGTGAAATCTCTCAAGCTTTGGTATGACAAGGGCTGTTGGGCCAAAGCGAGTGTTGCCATTAGCTAGGATGTCTGGGTCGCCGTGAAGTGCGGCAAATGGTAGCTTGTCGTTTTGCACCATATAGACTTTGCCGTTTAGTAGGCGCTTGTTCGCGAAATAAAAGCTTCCAGCAACTGGCAGCGTGCTAAGATGTAGCCCATAACCCATCTTGTGAGCTAGAAATAGCGAGTGCGCTCCAGCATCGACTACGACGTAGTTTGCTGTGATCACCTCGCCGTCATTTATCTTGATGTGAAAGGTATCGCCCACCTTTTTCATATCAGTCACTTCTGAGCTTAGGCTGATCTCATAGCCATCTCCGCCTAAATTTAGCGCATTTTGCACGAGCGAATTTGCCACGCCACCAAAGTCCATCGTCGTATACTGGCCATTTTGCGCGCCGATTGCGATGATGTTTTCTGGGCGCTCATTGCCATTTGCGTCAAAAACGACGTTTGGCTCGATCTGCTTTAACTTCTCTTTGTCATAAATTTCAAGATAAGGAAATAGCTCTTTAAAGCTCTCATATCGCTCCTTGATGCGCTCTACTTCGGCATCTCCGATGGCTAGCGTCATCTTTTGATGAGCAAACATATATTTGCCCTCTAAGTTGTATTTTAGGGCATATCTTACTGGCATATTTGCCACTTGTGAGACCTTTTTTGCCTTTTCTAGCGTGTAGTTTGTCTCGATATCGCCGCAGTGGATGGTCTGTGAGTTGCCCTTGCCGCTTGAATTTAGCGTCGCTACGCCGTCATATTTTTCTAAAAGCGCGACCTTTTTTATATCGCTAAATGCAGCCAACTCGTAAAAGAGTGCCGTCCCGCTAATGCCCGCTCCAACAATTGCCACTTCAAAGTGCTTTTGTCTCATTTTTTCCCCTGAAAGTTTAGTCGCACAAATGATACTATATTAAATTTAAATCAAACAGCAAAAAGCGAGGTGTGAAAAATAGGCTGTGTAAAAGTGAAATTTGGCAAGGCTCTCACCTTGCCATAAAGCTAAAATTTATAAGAGACGTTTACCTTGAAATTTCTACCTGGCTCCCAGTCTACGTAGTTTGGATCGCCTGTATAGTCAGCCGTTCGTTGAGACTGCGAAGCGTATGCCTTGTTAAAGAGGTTGTAAATTCCAGCATTTATCTCAAGCCCTTTAAATTTGCCGCTGCTTGGCGCATAGGTAGCATAGATGTCGCTAACTGCGTAGCTTGGTATCTTGACATTTTTATCGTCGCCAGCTGAGACGGTATTTTTTGAGGCAAAGTAGATTAGGTTATAGCCTATTAGCGTATCGATCCTTGAAAATGCGTACTCTGCGTTAAATGTGTATTTATCGCCCTGATCGCGGTAGCCGATAACGTTTGAGGTCGAATAGCAAGGTCCAACAGTTCCTCGCCGACAAGACGTCAATACCCTATCTTTGTATTTTACACTTTGATGAGTGTAGCTAGCAGCTAGGCTTAGTGCGTCTAAATTTAGCCTTGCAAGTAGTTCAACACCACTTATATCAGCTCCACCAGCATTTATCCTCTTTAAAGCTCCATTTGCTGTGTTGTTATCAACTATTAAATTTTTATATTTTGTCATAAAGTATTTTGCAGAGAGGTTATATGAGCTAGCTTCGCTTATATCACCATGATATTTAAGACCAGTTTCGTAGCTATTTCCAGTCGTGGCTTTTA
>JAHADO010000258.1 GCA_018375265.1 Campylobacter concisus
CTCTATCTTTGCTAGCCTCTCATCCTGCGCCCTTAGATAAAGGCTCAAATTTCTCTTTGGAAAGATAGGCATTGCGATCCTTGCGTAGTAAATTTCATCTTTTTTAAATTTATCTTCGCTTATTTTTATGTGCGTAAAACCGATCTCATCGATATCTGCGCTCTCTTTTAGCCGCAAGTATTGCTTATGCTCATTTTTTATATAATCACTAAGCGCATCGATCTTTCTATGAAGCTCGATGACAAGCGTTAGCAAGACTTGGTCGCTCTCTTTGGTCTCGCCGCGTGATTTGGCTCGTTTTAGCCACGCTCCAAGCGCATCTTCGTCGCCTGGCAAGATAGAGTTAAATTCTCTTAAAAACTTCTCATCCCCACTTCTGTCGCACTCATAAACCATGCTAAGAGGCGCTTTAAAAAGCCTTACTTCGCTCATAATACACTGATCCAAACAAAGATGAAAAATAAAATTCCCAAGTAGCCATTTAGCGTGAAAAATGCCCGATCTATCTTGCTAAAGTCGCGCCTTACGATCCTATGCTCGAAAAATAATATCACACCACTTACCACAATGCCAAAAAATGCCATCGCTCCAAGTCCAGCCGCCCAGGCAAAAAGTAGCCAGAGTATAAAGGCTAGAGCGTGAAAAATGGCTGATAAAAATAGTGTCGCCTTGTCGCCATATATCGCTGGTATGCTAAAGAGCTTGTTTTCTTGGTCAAATTTAATGTCCTGAAGCGAGTAAAGCAGGTCAAATCCAGCCACCCAAAATGTCACACCAAGGCAAAGTAACACGCTCCAAAGCGGTATGGCAGCGCTCACTGCGACCACTCCAGCGATCGGAGCAAGTCCAAGACTAAGGCCAAGTACTAAGTGCGCTAGCTCGCTAAAGCGCTTAAATAGCGAGTATCCGCCAAGTACGGCAAGGATGGGGAAGCTTAGCCAAAATGCGAGCGAATTTACAAAATAAGCGCAGATGATAAAGATAAGCGCGTTTGCTACGATGAAAAGCTGCATATTGCCCTTGCCGATGCGTCCATCCACACTTGGACGGCTTGCGGTGCGTGGGTTTAGCTTATCGATGTCCTCGTCTTGGTATCTGTTAAATGCCATGGCGAAATTTCTAGCGCTGACCGCGCAAAGAGTGCCTAAGATAAGCAGTTTAAAGCCAAACCAAGCCGAGCCATTTTCTATCTTGCTCGCAACTATCATCGCCACAAAGATAAAGGGCAAAGCAAAGACCGAGTGCTTAAAAACGATGAGTTCTGCGATATCTTTTAGCTTTTTGATCATATAAATTTCCATCTTTTTAAAAAGTGTCTGATTTTACACCATTTTGCTTTAAATCTAAATTTATATTATCATTGCGAAAGTAATTTAAAATGAAGGGTTATGATGAGTAAAACAGCGATTATCGGAGATGGTTTTAGTGCGTTATTTACGGCACTTGAGCTAGCTAAAAAGGGTGAAGAAATTTTAGTTATTAGTAGCCAAAAAGATGAGTTTGAAAGCGGAATTTTAACCCCATTTAACACCCCAGCGCTCGCAAGAGATGGAGCGATATCTAGCTCGTTTTTGGGGCTAGTTAGTAAAAAAAGTGAGCTTGATATAGCGCTTTGCTTAAATGAAAACTTTAGAGCTTGGATGGCGAATTTCACGCTTAAATCAACAAAGGCTCACGATAAAAAGATGAGAATTTTGTTTAAGAAATTTGGGCAAAAGAGCTTTGAAATTTTAAAAGAGCTAAACGAAAAATATCCGCAGATAAAATTTGATGAGAGCGGCGTTTATCTCATCTTTAGCGAGGATGAGAGCTTTAAAAAGAGGCTTGATGAGACAAGGGTCGCTGATAGCGAGCAAGAAATTTTAAGCGTGGATAGTGAGCTAGCAAATTTTGGTCTGATAAATAAAAGCATAAAAGGGGCGCTAAATTTAGCTAAAAACGCAAGCATCGACACAGCTGAGCTAAAAAAGGCGCTTGTTAGTGAGCTAAACGAGCTTGGAGTGCAGTTTATAAATGATGAAATTTATGAGCTAAAAACACAGGGGCAAGCCGTGCAAAAGGCTGTTGGCAGTGCTGGCGAGTACGAGGCTGATAGCTTTGTAGTGGCTAGTAGAAAATTGGAGCTTTCAAGTAAGCTTGGGACAAATTTAAGTGCCATTTTGGCTAAATTTTACACGATAGATCTTGTGCTAAGCGAGGGTCAAATCCCTAAAAAACCGATCATTTTAAATGATATGTTTGCCAAAATTTATCCAACGAAAAATGGCGTCACGATCATCACAAATTTACAAGTGGGCGCGATCGATACGCTTGTAAAAACAGAAAAGATCAACGCGTTTTTAAACGAGCTAAAAAGACACCTTGGCATAAGTGAGCTAAAAGAGCCTAGGTTTAGGGCAAATTTCGTGCTTCTTAGCTCAAACGACAAGCCAGCGATCGGACGCGATGAGACATATCAAAATTTACTCTACAACCAAGCGTACGGACTAAATGAACTAAGCTTTGCACCGCATTTTGCAGGCGTTTTGGCTGATCTTATAAAAGAGGGCAAAAGCAACGAGCAAAGTGATGAAATTTTGCTATTTAGCTCATTTTATGAGGGCTAAATTTGTTTGGCGAGCTAGCACTAATTGGCACCACGGCAAGCGGCAAGAGCGATCTAGCCTTTGAGCTAGCAAAGGAATTTGGTGGCGTCATCTTAAGCCTTGACTCGCTAGCACTTTATAAAGAGATAGAT
>JAHADO010000259.1 GCA_018375265.1 Campylobacter concisus
TTTTGGACTAATCGTAGCTGCTAGCTTTATGCTAAGTGGCTGCTGGTCGTGGCAAAAGATGGTGAGATTTGGCTTTTGGCAAAGTGATGAGGAGGCTAGGGCGGAGCGTCTTGAGCTTGAAAAAGAGAAGATGGTGCAAAACTGCGAGAGCGGAAATAGCATCGACTGCAACAACCTAGCTGTAAATTTTAGCAACGAAAAGGACTTCGTAAAGGCAAAGGGCTACTACGAAAAGGCGTGCAACGCTGGGCTTGCAACTGCTTGCTCAAATTTAGGTCAAATTTATGAGCAAGGGCTAGTTGATGAGCAAAAAGATATCGAAAAGGCTCTGAAGCTTTATAAACTAGCTTGCGATAGTGGCGACGGCGTTGGCTGCTACAACGAGGCTATGGGGCTAAAGTCATACATCGAAAGCGAAAATTTAAAACTTTTTTCACTTATTTTCCTGCTTACATGCCAAGCTTTGCACCAAGTCTTTTCATCTGTGGGCACGCCTTGTTTAGACCACGAAAGCAAGCGACTTTGTAAATCCCATAAGCTCTCTTTTCGTCCTTGTTCATGCCAAGACCTAACTCATACATCGCGCCGATATTTGCGCAGCTTGGCAGATCTCCAGCGTTGCAAGCGTTTGTGTATGCCTCCATCGCTAGATAGTAGTCTTGTTTTACGATCTCGCCCTTGCGGTAGGCGTTGCCTAGATGATAGCAAGCTTGCACACCGCCACTATTGCAGCTATCTTTATAAATTTCGACTGCTTTTTTTGGATCTTTTTTTACGCCAAGGCCGTTTTCATAGAGCGTACCAAGGTTTGAGCAAGCAAGCTGTACCTTCGCATCGCAAGCCTTTTTGTAGTTTGCGTAGGCATTGTCATACTCTTTCATAAGCTCAAAATTTACACCCAAGTCATTGCAAGCTTCAGCATCGCCGCTCTCACATTTTGGTGTTAAAAGATCGATGGCATTTTTTGAAATTTGCTCTTTGTTTTGCACCACTTTTTCGTCCTTTGGCTGTTGCCATGAGTCATCTTGTTTTGGCGTATCCCCGATGCCGATCACGTTTAAGCAGCCTGTGAAAAATATAGCAGTTAAAAGTAGTAGATATTTTTTCATTTTTGTCCTTTTAGTATTGTCCAAACAAGTCATTTAGGGCTTCGCTGATGCTTGGGTGAGTGAAAATTTGGTTTTTAAAGAAATTTGCATCTGCTTTTAAATTCATCGCGATCGCGATCTCATTTATGATCTCATTTGCGTAGATGCAGTGAAAGCTAGCCCCCAAAATTTCGCCGCTACTAGCTTCAACGATCGCTTTTAGCATGCCCACATCGTGATTTAGCACCTTTGCTCCTGGCACTGCTGCCATGCTAAGCTTTAGCTCTTTGAAATTTAGCCCAAGCTTGCTAGCTTCTTTTGCATTTACGCCAACTCTTGCTAGCGGAGTGTCGGTAAATAGCACATTTGCATGGATGCTTCTGTTTTGTGTGGTGCGCTTTTTATCTCCAAAAATTTGCGAGAAAACTATCCTAAAATCATCCAAACTAGTGTAGGTAAAAAGCTCTCCGCCGCGCACATCGCCCACTGCGTAGATGTTTGACACATTTGTTTGAAGGCGCTCATTTGTCTTTATAAAGCCTTTTTCATTTAGCTCTACACCAGCTGCTTTTAAATTTAGATCATCTAAATTTGCCACTCTGCCAAGCGCTACTAAAAACGCATCAGCCTTGATGATCCTATCTTCATTATCTTGTTTGAAATTTAGCGCATTATCTTTTAGGCTCTCTATCTCGCAGCCCTCTAAAATTTCGATGCCCTGCACGTTTAGCGCATCTTTTACGCTTTTAGTTATATCTTCATCTTCGTTTTTTAGAAGTGGTGAGCGTCCGACGATGGTCACTTTTGAGCCAAAATTTGCAAACATCGATGCAAACTCGATGCCGATAAAGCCGCTGCCAATGATGACAAGATGCTTTGGCATAGTTTTTAGATCAAGCAAGGTTTTACTTGAAAAGACGTTTGAGTTTGTTATCTCAAATGGCGCATACGCCTCTTTTGAGCCGGTATTTATGATGATAAACTCGCCTTCAACGACTTTTTGCTCGCCATTTGATGTCGTAACTAGGACGCTATTTTTATCTTTAAACGAGCCAACACCATCGATCACGTCGATATTTTCTTTATCATTTAGCATCGCATAGTTTTTAGAATTTAAAGCTGAGATTAGCTTATTTTTGTTTTCGATGCTAAGCGTGTAATACTCGTTTTCAACGCTATTATCTGCATATATCGCCTCTTTTGCAGCTGTGATTAGACGTTTTGTCGGTATGCAGCCTACGTTTATACAAGTGCCTCCATACATCTTTGGCGATCTCTCGATTAGCGCGACTTTTTTGCCAAGCGCAGCAGCCTTTACAGCTAGCGTCTTGCCAGCCTTACCAAATCCAATAATAACAATGTCATATTTCATTTAATTTTTCCTATTATGTAGTATGTAGTTTCGTTTATCTTTTTGATATCCATTTTGTATTTATTTGCCCAGCTTTTGATGATCTCATCAACACGCTCTTTTATCTCTTTGACGGTCGCAACGTTTTTTATCTTTAGCCTATCCTCACTCCCGCTCATCGCTACAAAGCAAAGGTGTGGCTTTAGATGATCGTTTAGCTCGATCACACTCTTTGGCAAAAGGCCGTCAGTGTTATTTAAAATTCTACG
>JAHADO010000260.1 GCA_018375265.1 Campylobacter concisus
GAAGAAAAGATGCTTGAGATGATAAACGCGACTGCCGATATTATGTTTATGGCTATACTTAGAGGGCGTGTGAGCCTTGAAGCCTGCAAAAAGGACAAGGAGTTCATCGACGCTTTAAGAGAAGAGCTGCTTAGCAAAAACCCAAACAAGCTCAAAGTCGCGCAAGACTCGCACCAGATGATCGCCATTTTCGAAAAATACCGCAATAAAAAATAATCCATTTAAAATTTAAATCCATTTGCCGATATAGTGTTAAAGGATTTGACATGATAAACGCACTAAATGGACTTAATCAAAGCTTTAACTATCAAGACGCTTTTAATAAGCAGCCAACGACTATCGCAAATTTAGGCAAAGTAAAAATTTCTCCTAATGCCCTAGACATCAAGCATCTATCACTTTCTGGCTACTCGTCAAATTATAAAATTTCTATCTGGGGCAAGATAAATGGCATCGATAGTTCTATGAGTAAAGATGAAGTGGCTAGCCTTAAAAATTTCGTTGATAGCACGAAGCTTTGGAGGTTAAATTCCATTTTAACCAGCGAGAAAAACGGCTTTAGCGTAGATGAGTTTAACAAAACCTATCACATATCCGCTAATGCCACCAAAGCTCTTGGCGCTCTAATCAATCACGACATTGGCGTACTTCATCTAAGTCGTGAGGCTAGAAATTTGCTAGACTCTGATCTAAGTATCGACGATTTTAAAGACAAATGGCTGGAATTTACCGCCGAAAGGATACTTGGCGAGCATGCAAATGTGAAAATTTCTTTCAAAGACGGTGCCTTGCACTACGAGCAAACATCGGCTAAAAAGCGCATAGAAATCCTAGGTCAAGCGATGGCGCATCGTGTAAGCTACACTGATAAAAATAGCAAAGATGAGTTTTTGAAATTTTTAAAAACAAGCTATGAAAAGGGCGAAAATATCGCTGATGTGCTGCAAAATATCGCTCTTACGCCAGTTAGAGAAGATGGCGATGAGGATATAGAAGAAGAGAAATTTAAGCCTATGCAAGTTACCAAAAAGAGCGTAACCTACACAGACAAAGATATAAAACGTGAGTTTTTTGAGGAATTTATCAGGCGCGAGGTCGAAAATGGCGCAAACTTTGATGATCTGGTGCAAAAGCTAAACGAGCTAAAGCCAAAGGATATACTGGCTTAGCTTTTGGGTTTAAGTTTAAATTTTAGGGGCTGGCTTAGCTCTTTAAATTTCTACTCAGGTTTAAATTTCTGGAGGCTAGTTTCACTTCTCAAATTTCTGCTCAGACTTAAATTTAAAAAGCTAGCCAGCTTAACCTACTAATTTTCTACTTAGTCTTAAATTTTAAAGAGCCAGCTTTGCCAACTAGATTTTTATTTAGATTTAAAGTTTTGCGAGCTGCCTTGCACTTTAAATTTCTATTTAGATTTGAATTTAAAGAGTTAGTTTAGCTCCAAATTTTCTACTCAAGTTTAAGCTTAGCTCCAAAATTTCTACTCAGGTTTAAAATTTAAAGAACCAGCCAGCCTAGCCCCCAAAAAATTTCTACTTCGGATTATTTATACTTATCACCATATTTTTCTCATCAAGATATAGCTTTGCGGCCTCTTTGATGTCGTCATTTGTGAGCGCTTTGACCGCATCTATATACTCATCAGCCGTGTAAAGTGGCGTGTTAAAAATTTTATTTGAGATGATAAGATTTTGCCAAAACTCAGGCTTTTCGTAATCTTTTTTTATAGAAATTTCACTCTGCGCCTTAAAATCCTCCAAATGCTTTGGCAAGAGCGCGCCATCACGCTTGATGCTAGCTATTATCTCCTTTATCTCAGCGATGATCTTGTCCGTGTTTGCAGGGTCGCAAGTAAAGCCGATCACCACCTTTGAGTGCTCATACGGATAGCGTGAGAGCTTGGCGTTTAGGCTAAAGCCGTATGTTTGTCCCTTGTCCTCTCTGATCTTTTCACGAAGCGCTGTTTTTAAGACCGAGCTTAGCGCTCTTAGCTTGACCACCTCTTTGAAGCTATATTTTGTATCTAAATTTATTATATCTACGCTCACATCGCTTCTTTTTGTGCTTTGATACTCCCTTTTAAATGTGTGCTGCCCCTTGATACTTCGCACGCCGTCATCTTTAAAATTTTCAGCCTCTCCAAGCTTTGGCAAGGTGGCGATATACTTTTTAACAAGTGGCAAAAGCCTCTCCTCGTCGGTGTCGCCTATGATTACGAAGGTGTATGAGGCTGCGTTTGTAAATTTATCTTTGATGATCTCTTTTAGCTCATTTAGCTTTAGCGCATCGATCTGAGCCATCTCAATGGGCGCTACACGCTTGTTGTTTTCGTAAAAAAACTTGCTAAATTCGGTGCTAAATTTATATTCAGGTAAATTTTGCTCTTTAGCTAGCTCATCTTTTGCTCTTTGTTTTATCCTCCCAAGCACGTTTGCATCGGCTCTTGGAGAGCTAAACTCTAAATTTATAACAGCTAGCAGTGAGCTAAGATCGCCACTGCTTGAAGAGCCGTAAATGCCCTGTGTAAGCGCTTCTATACTCTTTTCGTAGCTTACTATCTTGTCGTTTAGCACCTTTGAAAGCTCGTAGTTGTTAAATTTGCCAACGCCACTTTCATTTGTGAGCGCAACCGCAAAACCGCCAAGCTTAGGATCAGCTAGATCTGAAGTGCCACCCTTGCTAATGGCCGCAAACAAAATGCTA
>JAHADO010000261.1 GCA_018375265.1 Campylobacter concisus
AGCGCGAGAGCATGGGTATCTTTGGCGATGACTACGCGACAAAAGACGGCACATGCGTTAGAGACTACATCCACGTTAGCGACCTAGCAGACGCTCACATAAGCGCGCTGGAATACATCAGTCAAAATGGCAGCGAAACCTTTAACGTTGGATATGGTATGGGATTTAGCGTAAAAGAGGTCATCGAGACCGCAAAAAAAGTAAGTGGGGTAAATTTTAAAGTGCTAAATGCGCCAAGAAGGGACGGCGACCCAGCTATCCTCATCTCAAATGCAAGCAAACTACGCTCGCTAACAAGCTGGAAGCCAAAGAGAGACGATCTAGCGCTCATCATAAAAACTGCCCTTGAGTGGGAAAAGAGAATTTAGGGGAAAACATGAAAATAGCATTAATCGGAACTGGATACGTTGGACTAGTAAGTGGTGCATGCTTTGCTAAGATGGGCAACAGCGTGATCTGCGTCGATGTCGATAGCAAAAAGATCGAGGCGCTAAAAAACGGCGTCGTGCCTATATATGAGCCAGGGCTTGCTGATATCGTGAGTGAGTGCTACAAAAATGGCTCGCTTAAATTTAGCACGCAGATAACCGAGGCGCTAGAGCATGCTGATGTGCTATTTATCGCAGTTGGCACGCCTATGGGCGCTGATGGGCAGGCGGATTTAAAATATGTCCTCTCAGTTGCGAAATCGATCGGAGAAAATTTAAGCAAACCGCTAATAGTTGTCGATAAATCAACCGTTCCAGTAGGCACTGGAGTTAAGGTACATGAGGTGATCGAGGCTGAGCTTAAAAAGAGAAATGTAGATGTTAAATTTGAAGTCGTCTCAAACCCAGAGTTTTTAAAAGAGGGTGCGGCGGTTGAGGACTTTTTAAAGCCAGACCGCGTAGTTATCGGAGCTAGCAGCGAGTGGGGCTTTAGCGTGATGAGAGAGCTTTATGAGCCATTTATGAAAAATCACGACAGGCTCATTTGCATGGATGTAAAATCAGCCGAGATGACAAAATACGCTGCAAATTCGATGCTGGCAACCAAAATAAGCTTTATAAACGAGATAGCAAATATCTGCGAACGCGTGGGCGCTGATGTAAATTTAGTAAGAAAAGGCATCGGCAGCGACTCAAGGATCGGATATAGCTTCATCTACCCAGGCTGCGGATATGGCGGTAGCTGCTTTCCAAAAGACGTTGAGGCGCTCATCTACACAGCTAGACAAAATGGCTTTGAGCCAGAGCTTTTAAACGCGGTCGAGTCAAGAAATAAGGCTCAAAAAAGAGTGCTTTTTGATAAAATTTATAACTTCTTTGGCGACGATCTAAAGGGCAAGACGATCGCACTTTGGGGGCTTGCGTTTAAGCCAAATACCGATGATATGAGAGAGGCTAGCTCGCTAACTTTGATAAAGCTTTTAGACGAGGCTGGCGCAAAAGTGGTGGCGTATGATCCAAAAGCGAGCGAAGAAGCTAAAAAATATATGCCAAATTTAGATGTGAAATACGCCAAAAATAAATATGACGCTCTTGATAACGCCGATGCAATGGTGCTTGTTACAGAGTGGAGTGAGTTTAGATCGCCTGATTTTATGGAGATCAAAGAGAGACTAAAAAACGCTGTCATATTTGACGGACGCAACCAGTATAACGCTAAAGCTTTGGCTGAGCATGGCTTTAAATATTTTCAAATAGGCGTCAAAGCGTGAAGCAAATTTTACCTTTTCTTGCAGCTTGCTTGCTACCTTTTACGCTTTTTGCTAGCGAGGCTACAGGCAAAAGCGAAGCAAAGATGCAAGAGCAGGTTTTTGAGTTGCCTGTCTCAAAGATGCCGAATGATTATTTTAAATATGAAGCTGCATTTTTTAAAGAGGTGCAAACGAACTGCGAATTTGCTATGCTAGAGGGCGGAGGCTTAGATAAAAAAGAGGATAAAAGCGGGGTTTATTATGAATTTAGCGCAGAAGATAAGCCGCTTAAGCCTTGCAATGGCAAAAATAAAAAGAGGCAAATTTATTATGAATTTACTCAAATTTTGCCTGGCATTAGCCCAATTAAGATCGTAACCCCACAAGGCGTGGGCGCAGAGATAAGAATTTATGAACGTTTAAAAACAATAAAACCAAAAATTTTAAAAAGGAAAGAGAAATGAAAATAGCAGTAGTAGGACTTGGATATGTGGGACTTCCACTAGCAGCAGCTTTTAGTGAAAAGTACGAAGTAGTCGGCTTTGACGTAAATGCAAAACGTATAGAAGAGCTTAAAAGTGGTTATGACAGAACGCTTGAGCTTAGCAACGAGCAGATGAAAAAAGCGATTGATAATGGCATGAAATTTAGTCTAAATTTAGATGACATCAGAAGTTGCAACTTCTTCATCGTAACCGTCCCAACTCCGATAGATAAGAACAAGCGCCCTGACCTAACTCCAGTGGTAAAAGCGACTGAGAGCGTGGCAAAAGTGCTTAAAAAAGGCGACATCGTTGTCTATGAAAGCACCGTTTATCCAGGCGTTACAGAAGAAATTTGCGTGCCACTTCTTGAAAAAAGTGGGCTTAAATTTAACAAAGACTTCTTCTGCGGCTACTCTCCAGAGCGCATAAACCCAGGCGATAAAGAGCACACTGTTACAAAGATCAAAAAGATCACAAGTGGCTCAACTCCAGAGATCGCAGACAAGGTCGATGAAATTTACCGCTCTATCA
>JAHADO010000262.1 GCA_018375265.1 Campylobacter concisus
CAAATTTCATAAAGCTCTTTATATAAATTTCCAAAATGATACTTCTTTGGGGGATTTAAAATTTGCACTTTGCTGTTTTTATCTAGCTCGTAAATTTGCTTTTTTAGATAGTCGCTATCCCCTACGCAAGGGGCTGTAAAAACCCTAAGATCGGTGTGCTTTGCTAAGTAGCATGCGCTTGTGCCTGTGCCTGATGGCAAAAAAATATCAGGCCTTATGCCACTTTTTTTGCTCCACTCATTGATCTCATTTGCCTGCGTTATAAAGCCAAGCTCGGCCTCGCTTTGCGCCACGCCCTCGTTTATAAAGAGCGCATTTTGGCTCTTTGCTAGCTCTTTAGCAAATTTCTCACGCTCCTCTTTCACAAAAATTTCCATGCCATTTTCAAGTGCAAATTTGAAATTTCCAACCGGATCTTGCTCTAAATTTGAGCTTAGATGAGAGACGACGTAGTAAAATTTAAGCCCTTTTAGCTTGGCAAAAAGACTTAGGCTATACATAGCATTTGACTGGCTTGAGCCGTGAGATACGATGGCTTTGATGCCGCCAAGATCAGCCTTTAGAAAATACTCCAGCTTTCTTGCTTTGTTGCCGTTAAACTCGCCTAACAGATCATCTCTTAAAAGCCAAAATTCTCGCCCTCTAAGGACTACCCGCTCAATCACCCTTAAACTCCAAAAATTTCTCTATCTCGTTGATAGCCTCTTTGTTTGAGAGTGAAAATTTGATCTCTATGCGCCTTGAAGCGTCCTTGTCCTCGGCTCCATCTTTAAAAACTAGCTCATTGTAGCTTCGGCCACTTGCGACAAGCAGCTTTCTAAGGCGCGCATCATCGCTAAATGAGTTTATAAACTCCATCACCGCGTAGGCTCTTTTTTGCGAAAGCTCTAGGTTATAAATGTAGCTTCCATCGCTATCTGTAACGCCCTCTATGACGATCTGATCGATGTTTGAGGCGATCTCTTTATCATTTAAAAGCACGTCAAAATACTTACTAAGCGTGGCCTTTAGCTCCTCTTTGACCTCTTCTTTTAAGACCGCACTACCCTTGTCAAAAAGCACTGATGAGCTAAGCTTTAGCGCGCCTGAGTTTGGGTCGATCTCGATGCTAGATCCTAGCCTATCTTTTAGGGCGCTGATCACTTTTACCCTTATGCCAGTTAGGTTTTTGACCCTGTCACGAGTGACGTTTAGATCCCTTAAAAGCTCGTCATATCTAGCCTCTTTTTTGCTTACTTGCTCGAGCAAAAAGGCGATCTTGGCTAAATTTCTCTCGCCGCTTGCATTTGCGTCGCTTAGCGCTCTATCTTTTGATGAAATTTCATCATTTAGCACCTTTGGAGTGATAAATTTTACCACCTCTTTTGCTAGCTCAAAGCCAAGTTCATTTAGTGAGTTGTTTTCATAAAACTGCGAAAAAGCGATGCTTCTAATGCCCTGCAAAACGCCCTCCATTGCCGCTCCACACGTGCCAGAGTAGGTGATGTCCTCGCCTAAATTTGCCCCGTGATTTATGCCGCTTATTATAAGGTCTGGCTTTTTGTTATAAAGTGCGTGAAGTGCGAGATATACGCAGTCGCTGGGCGTTGCATCGTCAAGTTTAAAAAAGTTATCATCAAGTTTTATAAATCTAAGCGGCCTTGTGAGCGTCAAAGAGTGAGCACAGGCTGATTTTTCAGAGCTTGGAGCTACGATCGTGACGTTTACGTCATTTAGCTCTCTTAAAGCTTCTTTTAAGGCAAGCAGGCCAGTCGCCTCAAATCCATCGTCATTTGTTATCAAAATTTCTTTCAAATTTTATCCTTTAAAGGGTTGGATTTTATCACAGCTTTCTTAAAATTTTAAAGAATTTTTGCGTATAATGCCCCCAAAAAAAGACCTGATGAAAGTGTGTAAATGAAAATTTTAGTCTCCGCTCTTGAGCCATCGGCAAATTTGCATTTAAAAGAAATTTTGAAAAATTTCGAGGGCGAATTTGAGCTAATGGGAATTTTTAGCGAGGAGCTTGGCACGCCATATATGAAAAGCAGTGAGTTTTCAGCGATGGGCTTTGTCGAGGTTTTGCCGCTCATCTTTAAAGCAAAAAAGGCGATGAAAGTGATGAGCCAGATGGCAAAAGAGGCTGATGCGGTGCTACTAATCGACAGTCCAGCCTTTAACCTGCCGCTTGCAAAGGCGATAAAAGCAGCTGGCGCAAAAGCAGCCGTGACATACTACATCTTGCCCCAAGTTTGGGCGTGGAAGCCAAAAAGAGTGAGCGTAGTGGAGAGGTATTGTGACAACCTTGCTTCGATCTTGCCATTTGATGCGAAATTTTATAGCCGATCGACCTACGTGGGCCATCCTTTGATGGATGAGATAAAGCTTAAGAAAACTAGCCTAAGCAGCAGAGGTAAAGTGGCTTTTCTGCCAGGATCAAGAAAGTCAGAGATTTCAAGGCTGATGCCAGTTTATAGAGAGCTTGCTAAAAAAATAGATACCAAGAGGCTGCTTGTCGTGCCATCATTTTTGCTTGATAAAGTGGGTGAAATTTATGGCGATGTGAGCGATTTTGATATCGTCTCAAACACACCTGAAGCCTTGTATGAGAGCGACTTTGCATTTGTTTGCTCTGGCACTGCTACGCTTGAAGCGGCGCTCATTGGCACGCCATTTGTACTAGCATACAAGGCAAAAGCGATAGATGTTTTC
>JAHADO010000263.1 GCA_018375265.1 Campylobacter concisus
TCTTTGGCGTGCTGGGAGCTAGTAAAAAGAGCGAGATAAACGAGCTTTTAAAACAAGAGAAGCCATTTTTTGAGCTTGGAAATTTAAACTCAGTCGATAAAAATATCGTCACAAACTACGAAAATCACACAAAAGCATTTATAAAAATTCAAGAAGGCTGCAACTTTAACTGCAGCTACTGCATCATCCCATCAGTGCGTGGCAAAGCTAGGAGTATGGATGAGGCGATGATACTAAAAGAAGCTAGAATTTTAGCTCAAAATGGCTATAATGAGCTCGTCTTAACTGGCACAAACATAGGCAGCTACGGCAAAGATACAAATAGCTCTCTTGGCAAATTGCTAGCAAATTTAGGCAAAATTTCAGGCATCAGACGCATAAGACTTGGCAGTATCGAGCCAAGCCAGATAGATGAGAGCTTTAGAGAAATTTTAAAAGAGGAGTGGCTGGAGCGCCATCTTCACATCGCACTTCAGCACACGAGCGAGGCGATGCTAAAGATCATGCGCAGGCGAAATAACGCATTTAGCGACTTGGAGCTTTTTAATGAGCTAAGCTCTCTTGGCTTTGCTTTGGGGACTGACTATATCGTGGGTCATCCAGGTGAGAGTGAAGAAATTTGGGCAGAAGCGGTGGAGAATTTCAAGAAATTTCCTATCACACATCTGCACGCTTTTGTCTATTCGCCAAGAAGAGATACGCACTCAGCAACGCTAAAGAGCGATGTAAGCGGTGATGTGGCAAAGGCAAGGCTGAAAGTTTTACAAGGCATTGCCTTTAAAAACAATGAAAATTTTAGAAAAAATCATAACGGGGCTTTAAAAATTTTAGTCGAGCAAAAAAACGGCGACTTTTACGAGGGCTTTGATCAGTTTTACAACAAAGCTAAAATTTCTAGTCAAAACGACATAACAAAAGAGTGGTTGGAGGTAAGCGAATATGAAATTAAGCCAGATGCCAATTATGCAAAAATTTAAATTTAACAAGAAAAATATCCTTATAATAGCCGCTATGGCTCTGATAATAGCGCTACTTTTTGCTGTGAGCAAAGAGCCACGAAACATCACCTATTCGCAATATATGCAACTAATGGATGGAAATTTCATCGATAAAGCGGTCATCGACGAAGATGAGGTCATCCTCTATGCGCAAAATAACCGCTTTGCCATCATAAAAGAGGGCATAGACATAAAAGAGCTTATCAAAAAGGTCCCAGTTGAGCGAAGCGTGCAGTATATCACGCCTGGCATGGTTTGGGGAAGCATCATCTTTGTTTGTCTTGTGCTTTGGTATGCATATATTTTTAGGGCTATCAAGAAAAAAGAGGAGAGTCTTTTAAGCAAAAAGGACGGCGCTTTTGAGATAGAAAGCGTGTTAAATCAAAATGCGATGCCAGTCATCTCAAACGTGAGATTTAGTGATGTGGCGGGCATTAGCGAGGTCAAAAGCGAGCTTAGTGAGATAGTTGATTTTCTTAAAAATCCGCAAAAATATAGAAATTTTGGTATCAAAATGCCAAAAGGCGTGCTGATGATCGGCCCTCCAGGCGTTGGTAAGACGCTTGTGGCAAAGGCAGTCGCTGGCGAGGCAAATGTGCCGTTTTTTTACCAAAATGGCGCAAGCTTTGTGCAAATTTATGTCGGTATGGGCGCAAAAAGAGTTAGAGAGCTCTTTAGCAGAGCCAAATCCTACGCACCATCAATCATCTTTATCGACGAGATAGACGCTGTTGGTAAGAGTAGGGGTGGCACTAGAAACGACGAGCGAGAAGCCACGCTAAATCAGCTGCTAACCGAGATGGACGGCTTTGAAGATAACTCAGGCGTCATCGTCATAGCTGCAACAAATAGGATCGAGATGATCGACGAGGCACTGCTTAGATCAGGGCGCTTTGATAGGCGTATATTTTTATCAATGCCTGATTTTAACGACAGGGTGGCGATCCTAAACACATATCTAAGAGATAAAAACTGCGAAGTGTCAGCCGAAGATATCGCTAGGATGAGTGTTGGCTTTTCTGGTGCGGCACTTAGCACACTTGTAAATGAAGCAGCGATAAACGCTCTAAGAAACGGCGAGAGCGTGCTTAGGATGAGGGACTTTGAGGCTGTTTTAAACAAGGTCTTGCTCGGCAAGAAAAAGGTGCTAAGCTACAGCGAGAGCGAGAAGAAAATTCAAGCCATCTATCAAGGCGCAAAAGCGCTAAGTGCTTACTGGTTTGATGTGAAATTTGAAAAAATTTCACTCATAGAAGACCGCTTTATGGCGACTGAGCAAGAGATCGAGTCAAAGTCTCAGATGCTCTCACGCATAAAGGTGCTTATCTCTGGCATGTGCAAGCTTGAGATAGATGAGAACGACATCTTTTCAAACTCAAGTAACGATCTAAATTTAGCAAAAGAGATTGCCTCAAAGATGGTTTATGAGTATGGTATGGGAAATTCTTTCGTGCCAAATCCAAACGACGTGGAAGAAATTTTAAAACAGGCAAAAGAGGAGATAATGTCATTTTTAAAGGGCACAAACGAGCAAATCGCAAGGATAAGCTCATATCTGCTTGCTTATGAAAGTGTAGATAAAGAGACGCTTGCTAAAATTTTAAATGAAAACTACTAATAAAGGAGAAAAAATGAAAGCAAAAATAGGAATTCTAACTATGTCAGATCGCGCAAGTGAGGGCACA
>JAHADO010000264.1 GCA_018375265.1 Campylobacter concisus
TTAGCTTTATAAGCGTTGGCTCATTTATCTCGCAAAGACAGTCAAAGAGCGCGTCTAAATTTTTGCCGTAGTACTCTGGCAGGTCAAATTTCTTTGCAAAATACTCATGCATCTTCTCTTTCTCGAGCATCTTTTTTGCATCTAAGATCACGCTTTTCATTGCATCCTCTTCTCATAAAGCAGGTAAAAATGCTCGTAGTGATCGGGCGTGTAGTAGATAAGCCCGTCGTTTGAGTATAAAATTCTCTCAACGCCGCGCCTACCGCCATTGTAATTTACATCGCACTCAAACCACTTTCTACCATCAGCCTCAGGCAGCCTCTTTTCTCTGTTTGAAAATCTATCCCCGCCGATACTTTTGCCGCCGCTTATCTGCCATAAATTTCCGCTTTTTGCGTCCCAGCCAAGAGCCATTGCCTCTTTTTTAGTTATGAAATTCTTTGGTAGCTTGTTAAATTTATAGATATAAAGTGCGACCTCATCTTTTGAGGTGTATGAGCCGTTTTCTGCGAGACTCTGGCTCTTTTGCCCCTCTTTATTAAGCTGCTCAAGTAAAATTTGAGCGTTTTTGTTTGCCTCACCGCCCTCTTTTGAAAAAAAGAAGGTGCCAACGATGATAGCAATGACAAAGGCAACTAAGGCTGGCAAAAGTCTTTTGTTCAAATTTAGCCCTTAAAGAGTGTTAAAAACTCTATCGCCAGCATCACCAAGACCTGGTACGATGTAGTTTTTCTCGTTTAGTTTCTCATCGATCGATGCCGTATAGACCTCAACGTCTGGGTAAATTTCGCTAAATCTCTTTAGCCCCTCAGGTGCGGCGATGATAGAGATAAATTTGATCTCTTTAACGCCCTTTTCACGCAAAAATTTAACCGCATCTATAGCCGTGCCGCCAGTTGCAAACATAGGGTCGATGATGATCGCCATGCGCTCTTTTGCGTCTTTTGGAAGCTTTGCGTAGAAAAACTCAGCCTGCGCTGTCTCTTCGTTTCGCTGAAAGCCCAAAAAGCCAACGCTCGCATCTGGTATGATGGTAAAGACGCTATCAAGCATGCCAAGAGCAGCCCTTAAGATAGGGCATATCATCACCTTTGTAGTTAGCCTTTTTGCGTCTGCCACCGCAACTGGTGTTTGGACTTTGACATCTTTTACCTTTAAATTTCTAGTCGCCTCAAAGATCATAAGGTAGCTGATCTCATCAACTAGCATGCGAAACTGAAAAGGCTGGGTGTTTTTATCACGTAAGATTGTTAATTTATGCTCGATCAATGGATGTGAGATGAGCTTCACGTTTTGCATTTTTTGTCCTTAAATTTACTGTTTTTACAAGGTTTGTCTTTTACAAAATGCCAAGAGGAGAATTTAGCCCAAAATTGGGCTAAATTTGATTAAAAACCTTTTGCAAGTTTAGCTTTGTAAGCCTCAACATCAAAATCTTTTACTCTCGCTACGCCATCTTCAACTGCAGCTTTTGCAACTGCTGGAGCGACCGCCGTTAGCACGCGCTTGTCAAATGGTTTTGGGATGATGTACTCTTTGCCAAATTTTAGCTCGCTAACGCCACTTGCTTTTAAAACTTCAGCTGGCACTGGCTCTTTTGCAAGCTGTGCAAGCGCTTTTGCTGCAGCCATTTTCATATTTTCAGTGATCTTTTTAGCCCTAACATCAAGCGCGCCTCTAAAGATAAATGGAAAGCCCAAAACGTTATTTACTTGGTTAGGATAGTCACTTCTGCCTGTGCCCATCATAACGTCATCTCTTACAGCTACGACGTCCTCTGGGAAGATTTCAGGCACTGGGTTTGCCAAAGCGAAGATGATAGGCTCTTTGTTCATCGACGCAACCATCTCTTTTGTCACAACGCCAGGCTTAGAAAGACCTAAAAACATATCAGCGCCTTTCATCGCATCAGCCAAAGTCCTATCCTCAGTCTCAAGCGCAAATTCAACCTTCTCTGGAGTTAGGTCTGTTCTTTTTGAGTGGATGACACCTTTGCTATCTATCATCACGATATGTTTTGCGCCAAGTGCTTTATACATCTTTGCGCAAGCGATGCCAGCTGCACCTGCGCCGCTAACTACGATCTTTATCTTAGATATATCTTTGCCAGAAATTTCCATCGCATTTATAATGCCAGCGCTTGTTATCATCGCTGTGCCGTGCTGATCGTCGTGCATTACAGGGATATCGACTGCTTCTTGAAGCTTTCTTTCGATCTCAAAGCACTTTGGAGCGCGGATATCTTCTAAATTTATACCGCCAAATGTCGGAGCTAGAGCCTTGCAAATCTCAACGATCTTATCAGGATCATGCTCGTCTAGCTCGATGTCAAAGGCATCAACGTTTGCAAATTTCTTAAATAGCACCGCCTTGCCCTCCATAACTGGCTTACCAGCGATAGCGCCGATGTCGCCAAGTCCAAGAACAGCCGTGCCATCGGTGATAACAGCTACTAAATTTGCCTTATTTGTATATTTATAAGCTAGTTCAGTGTCTGCATTTATCTCACGGCATGGCTCAGCAACGCCTGGTGTATAGGCCATTGAAAGGTCTCTTGAAGTCTCACAAGGTGTCTTTACCCTGATCTCGATCTTACCGCCTATGTGGTAGTTTAGTGCCTCTTCTTTAGTTACATGTGTCATTTCTCTTCCTTTAATAAATTTTGTATTCTGTTTTTGATCT
>JAHADO010000265.1 GCA_018375265.1 Campylobacter concisus
TTAAAAGGATCTAACTTATAGCTTTTAAACCAGCTTCTTGAAACTGATAAGATAGTGCTGAAGTAGTCATTAAATTTAATATCATCAACAACAGATATATTTTTCATATCGCTACTACTGCTTTTATATCTGCCACTTCCTTTTGCTACATGTGGATCGTTAAAGATTCTTGGATTATACAAATTTGACGTGCCAAGATTTGCTCTACCACCACTATTTCTAGCACTATAAATAGTCCAGCGATATCCATTTGTAGCTACGGCAAAATTATGAGATAAAGAACCTGTTTCAAAATTTGTCAAACCTTTTAAAAACCAGCTATCTACATCAAATCTACCAGATGCACCACTGCCTCCACTTTTAACAACTCTATAATCTCCATTTTGATTTAAAAATGTACCGCTTGTGCCATACATATCGCGGATCGCTTTTTGCCACTGATAGCCACCCTCAAAGTACCAGCTCTCACTTGGAGCGTATTTTAGTTTTACGCTAGCTGTCGTTGTTTTTAGGTGATTACCGCCAAATGTTTGTTCAAGTCCTCTTTTTGTATCTTTTACAGGGCTTGGTACATCAAAATTTGCCACTCCGTTTGTTAATGGCATACTAAATCCACCTGGCATACCTGAGTTTTTATGCTCATAATGGCTAAAGTTTGTCTCAAGTGTTAAATTTTCTGTAAGGTAAAAATCAAGTCCTAATGAAGCCAAGCGACGAGAGAATTTACTATCTTTGGCATTCTTTTCTCCGCCTGAGTAGTAAAAGACGCCTCTATATCCGACTTTTTCAAATTTATTTGAAGTATCAAGTCCGACGCCCAAATTTGACCTTGAGCTGTAATCAGTCCAGATGATGTTTTGAAGTGAAACTGGACGCTTACGAGAGTAGAGGAAATATCCTGAAGGTGTAGCACCGCCATAAAGTGAGCCAGCAAGTCCATTTTGAATTTGCAAACTCTCAAACATAGCCATAGGTATAGCTGTGGTAGATGTAGAGTAAAAGCCATCCCAAAGAACGTTACCTACGACTGAGCCTTGAAAACCACGAGTTTGCGGACGACCAACATCACCACCACCACGATATTGAATAGAAGCTGAAGGAAAGTACCTAACTGCATCTTCAAAACCTTGGACACCTTGGTTATCTAGCACCTCTTTTGAAATTGTATTTACTTGATAAGGCATATCTAAAACTTTTTTGTCAGCCAAAGGACCAGCAGCTACTCTTTTGTTTAAAATTCCCTCATCGATACCACTCTCGCTGATATTATCACCGACTGAATTTACTTCAACGCCCTCAAGCTTTGTCGTTTGCACAGCAAAAACTTGACTTAAAAAACCACTGCACATCAAGAGCGCAGCACATGTTGCAACTGAGATTTTGTAACTCAACTTTTACTCCTTTTTATAAAAATTTTACGTATGAAATGTTACTAAAACAAATCTTAAATATAATTTATTAATTTATTAAATATATGAATTTATATTTAAATTTATAGAAGTAAAATAGGGCGTTTAAATAATAATATGAGATAAATTTTTCGTTTTATTTTGTAGAAATTTTGGTTATTTTTTTATAATGAAGCGTTTTTAATAAGACTAATTTTTAGTTAAAAAGTAATAAATCTCGCCGTAGTGTCTGACTGAAATAATAAAGCTTAAATTTATATCAAATATCTCAATGTCATCAAGTGACGGATACCAGACATCGCTAAAAAATTTAGAAAGGTCATCAAAATGCAAAATATCAATGTTCTCAAATTTATTAAAATTTATGCAAATTTCATTTGGCGTGGCGATGCCAAGCTCGCTAAAAACGGCTTTTATATCAAAATTTTCTTCGTCCGCATTAAAGCCATCAAGCTTGCTAAATTTATCTATCTTAAAAAACTCATCTATATCATCTAGGCTAAATTTATGAAGTAAATTTTCTCTTATCTTTAAGCACTCACCAGCCGATAAGCTTCTAACTATCGGCATCTCAAAGCCATATTCTTTGCGGAAATTTTCTAGTTTTATCTGATCCATTTTTTTTTGGGGGGGGGTTTGGCTAAATTTAAATTTAGCCAAAAATTTATTTCAAAAGCTCTTTTACGTATTTTAGGCCTAGCTCGTATGCTTTAGCATTTGCCTCTTTGACCTTGGCTGGCACGCTTGCTAGCATCTCTTCACGCACCAAATTTTCATCCATGCACCTACTCATCGCCACAGCCACGCCAAGGGCTACGACGCTTTGAGTGATGACGTTTCCGACCTCGTCTTTTGCGATAGAGATGATAGGAATTTCATAAATTTTCCAGCGCTTTTTGTCTTCGTCGCTTACTTTTACCAAATTTGGCTCGACAACGATTGCGCCACCCTCTTTTACGCCACTTTTAAAAGCATCGTAGCTTATCTGCGCAGTGGCAAGCATAAAGTCTATCTCGCCCTCGTTTGCATAAGGGTATAAAATTTCTTGTTCGTCAAGTATGATATCGACCTTTGTTGGGCCGCCACGCACCTGAGATGTGTAGGTAGAGGCCTTGACGCCGTATCCGCCCGCCTTTATCTTGGCAGCTGAGAGGATCTCGCCTGCTAGTATGACACCCTGTCCGCCAACGCCGACAAATCTTAGCTGTGACTTCATGCTAGCTCCTTAAAATCTATCGCTTCGCCGCTCATAGCAGCCCTTCTTACCTTGTC
>JAHADO010000266.1 GCA_018375265.1 Campylobacter concisus
AGAGTAAATTTAAGCGCGTGAGGACTTTTAAAAATGCGCCACGCACGCTTGATCTGGATATTTTGTATTTTAGTAAAAAAGTCTATAAGACGCCGCGCCTTATCGTCCCGCACCCAGGGGCAGATAAGAGGCTTAGCGTGATCGTGCCACTAGGGCTTATGAGAGGTTAAAGGATATAAATGGCTACAAAATTTCATACTTTTACAGGCGAGAGCACCATCGAGGCTTTGAAAAAGGCTCAAGAGGCGTGCGGCGAGAAGGCCATACTCGTCACCACAAAGCAAATTCAAGCCAAAACGATAAACAAAAAGCCGCTTTATGAAATTTTAGTAAGCGTCGAAGAGGACGATTTAAAGCAGCCGCCAAAGCCAAATGTAAAAGCAATAAATTATGAAAATGCCTACTCTAAATTTAGTAAAAACTACGAGCCACCAAAGCCAAAATTTGAGATAAAAGAGGAGCCTGCTAAATTTGAGGCAAAGACAACCTCACCTGAGCCTTATGATCCAAATGAGAGTGTGCTTTTAAATATCTCAGACGTTGCAAAAGAGATAAGCGCGATCGCAAATGTCGATATGAACGAGATAAAAGAGCCAAACACAAATGGCATGAATAAAAAAATAGACGACGTAGCAAAGCAAGTAAGCGTACTAAGCGAGAAAATAGGGCTGATAACTGATATGATCTGGGACGAAAAAGCCCCAAATCGCAACAATCTCTCGATCCCGCCAGAGTTTGCTACTATCTACAAGCTCGCAAAACAAAGTGGCATGAAAGAGGAGCATTTAGAGGCGATCATGCAAACGACGCTTGAAAATTTGCCAGTCTCTATGAAAAGCAACCCAACCGCGGTAAAAAGGTATTTTTACTCACTTTTGCGAAACATGCTACCTTGCAGAAAAGAGCTAAACGATAAAAAACAGCGCATAATGATGCTAGTTGGTCCAACTGGAGTTGGCAAGACGACGACTCTTGCAAAGCTTGCGGCTCGCTTTGCATACGGCAACGAAAAGCGCTATAAAACGGGCATCATCACGCTTGATACATACCGTATCGGAGCGGTCGAGCAGCTATTTCAGTATGCTAAGATGATGAAGCTGCCGATCCTTGACGTCATAGAGGTCGAGGACTTTCAAAACGCCATAAAGCAGCTTAGCTACTGCGACGTGATACTAATCGACACCACCGGAAATTCGCAGTATGACAAAGAAAAGCTTGAAAGACTTGATAAATTTTTAAAGCATAGCGGCGCAAAGATCGATGTAAATTTAGTCCTTTCAGCTGGCTCAAAGGTCGAGGATCTGATAGAAATTTATAATGGATTTTCATTTTTGCAGATCGACACGCTGATAATCACCAAATTTGACGAGACCAAAATTTTTGGCAACGTCTTTTCGCTGATATATGAGACAAACACGCCAGTTAGCTACTTTAGTGTGGGTCAAGAGGTGCCTGATGATCTTGTGGAGGCAAAGAGCGAATTTTTAGTAGAGTGCGTGTTTGACGGCTTTACAAAGCAAAAGGCTAGCGATGAATAACCAAGCGCAAAAACTACAAAATTTAGTCCAGTCTCAAAATAAGGCTAAAAATACGCATTTTATAGCGATTACGAGTGGCAAAGGCGGCGTTGGCAAGAGCACGATAAGTGCAAATTTGGCAAATGTCTTGTCACAAAATGGCTATAAAGTAGGGCTTTTTGACGCTGATATCGGCCTTGCAAACCTTGATGTTATCTTAAACGTTAAAATGGGCAAAAATTTGCTTCACGTGCTAAAGGGCGAGTGCAGCTTAAAAGATATCTTGATACCTATAAATAAAAATCTCATCCTCATCCCTGGCGAGAGCGGCGATGAAATTTTGAAATTTAACAATCAATTTTTATTTGAGAGATTTTTAGATGAGGCGAGCGAGCTTGATCAGCTTGACTTTTTGATCATTGATACTGGAGCTGGCATAGGCGGCAGTACGCAGCTATTTTTAGAGGCAGCTGATGAGGTTGTCGTGGTGACTGTGCCTGACCCTGCAGCGATAACCGATGCGTATGCTGTCATAAAGATCGTTTCAAGGTTTAAAAATAACGAGCTTTTACTTTTAAATATGGTAAAAAACGAGGCTGAGGCTACTAGAATTTATGAAAATGTAAAGCGAGTGGCAAATGCAAATATCGGACCAAATTTAAATTTAGAGCTAATTGGCTACGTGGCTTCTGATAAGAGCGTGGCAAGGAGCATAAAGCAAAGGACGCTCTTTACAGATGACGAAGCTTACGGCTCTGCTAGCGTGCAGATCAAGCAGATAGCTTCGAATTTGCTTTATAGGTTGGAACGAAAAGTGCTTAAAGATGAGCAAAGCAGGAGCTTTGGGGGCTTCTTTAAGCGTTTGATAGAACAATTTTAATGGAGATTGAGCTTTGCGTGCAGAAAATTTTATAGCATTTTTTACGGTTTGTGGATTTTTCATAGGCATAGTTTTTACCTTGCTAAAGGTGAGTGAGCCTATCGAAATGCTTGTTTATACGCTAGTTATTACTTTGTTTTTTTACCTTATAATTCACATCGTGATAATGAACTATGTCGATGTAAAAAGGACTTTGAAGAAATTTTTTGACAAGCAAAGACATGAGGAGATTGCTGATTATCTCATCTCTGAGCTAAACGTTAGGGAAAAACGGATGGAA
>JAHADO010000267.1 GCA_018375265.1 Campylobacter concisus
CATCTTTAAAAAAGATGGCACGATAGTAAGAACAGACCTCATGCTAAAAGAGCAAAATAAGGTAAATTTCAAATTTGCTATCTTCTCAGCGGCTACTATCATCAACAATAAGCTCTATGTCATCGAAAAAACAGGCTATGTTATAAAGACAAATTTAGACCTTAGCGGAGCTGAAATTTATGAATTTAGCGACGAGATAAAAGATAAAAGCTTCATGGGCAATGGCGCATTTTACTACGATAACGAGTATGTTAATCTAGGGCAATGAACCAAAAAATTTGGGAGCTTTTTGAAGCTAAAAAGATCTTGCTAAGGGATCTAAAAAGGCTTGACCTTAGCGAATTTACCAAGAAACGCTCGCTTGAGGCGTTTTTTGGTGTCGATACAAAAAATTTCTACGAGATCGTTTTTTTAAGAAGTGCAAAGAGCAGGCTTTTGCTCAAAGAAGCCAGCGAGATAAATGAAATTTGCACTAAATTTGAAGAGAAATTTCAAACCAAGATCAAAAAACGTGTTATCTTTTACAACTCTCAAATTTGCTCAAAATCCCTAAACTACTTCAAAGAAGAAGGCTGGAGCTGTTATGATTTTGTGTGATATCGGCAACACCAACGCCTCTTTTTTACAAAATGGCAAGATCACACACATAAAAGTTAGTGAATTTAAAAACTACAAGCCAGACGAAAAGGTCTATTTTATCTGCGTAAATGAAGAAATTTTGCAGATGATAGATAAGGACGAAATGTTTATAAATTTAGAGCCTTACTTTGAGATAGACACGATCTATCAAGGTCTTGGAGTAGATAGAAAAGCGGGTTGTTATATGATAAATGATGGCGTTATAGTAGATGCTGGAAGTGCTATAACCGTTGATATAATGGCAAACTCGCTTCATCTTGGCGGCTACATCTTGCCAGGCATCGCAACTATGTTAAATGCCTATAAAAGCATCTCACCACGCCTTGATGTGACGCTAAATTCGCAAATAGACATCGATGCATTGCCTCAAAAGACAAGCGACGCTGTGAGTTATGGCATCATAAAGCCCATTATCACGCTCATTTCAAAGTTAGCAGGCAGCAAAAAGGTCTATTTTACTGGCGGAGATGGTGACTTTTTGTCTAAATTTTTTAAAAATGCCATTTGCGACAAGATGCTGATCTTTCGTGCCATGCAAAAAATAATCGATGAGAAAAAGGAAATTCTAAAATGATAACAGTAGCCTTGCCAAAGGGCAGGATCGCAGAAGATACACTTGAAATTTTTAGAAAAATTTTTGGTTCGAGCTTTATGTTTGAGGATAGAAAACTCATCCTTGAAGAGGGAAATTTTAGATTTTTAATGGTTCGCAACCAAGACATACCAACTTACGTCACCGAAGGAGCTGCAGATATCGGCGTGGTCGGCCTTGACGTGCTTGAAGAGCATAAGCCAAATGTAGTGAGGCTACTTGATCTACAAATAGGCAAGTGCAAGGTCTGCATCGGCATAAAAAACGAAGATGAGCTTGATTTTTCAAGGTCTGAGCTAAAGATCGCTACTAAGATGCCAAATATCACTAGAAACTACTTTGCCAAGCTTGCTGTTGGCGTCAAGATCATCAAGCTCTATGGCTCGATCGAGCTAGCACCACTTGTTGGGCTAAGCGACGCGATCGTCGATGTGGTCGAGACTGGCTCAACTATGAAGCAAAATGGACTAAAAGTAGCTGGCGAGATCATGCAAAGCTCAGCCTATCTGATCGCAAATAAAAATAGTTTTATCATCAAAAAAGATGAAATTTTGGAGCTTTATCAAAAGATAAAAGATGAAATTTCAAAGTAAAATTTGAAAAAATGTAAATAGCACAAATAAAGAAAAAATGGTTAAGGTAAAACACTGTTGCTCTCAAATGAAAGAGACAACGAAATTAAATTGTAAGATTCATAACAATATTTATGATTGCCCAGACGTGCTTATTTCGTATTATCCTAGATTTGATGAATATGGAATTATCGTTCACGATGGTGGCACAAGCAGTATTTCAATCAAATTTTGCCCTTTTTGTGGTACAAAATTACCAAAATCAAAACGAGATAAATGGTTTGACAAAATGGAAAAATTAGGAATAAATGTTGATAATGATGAAATTCCTAAAGTATATTTAAATTATGGTTGGTGGTTGAAGAAGTGATTGAAAATTTATTTTTTAACTCTTTTTAATCAACATAAAAACTAGTTGTTGCCAATTTTAAACGGCTATCACATAAAAGATCTTTAGAAATTTCTATTTAACTAGATGTAAAAGCAAGATAAAATACTTAATATTTTTTTCTCCACAAACTTACCTCCTATATTTAATAATGCAAAGAAGCCACAAATTATATTGTAAAAATTAATATCTTTTTTCTACTAACCTTCACATTATATTACTTCATACATAAATTTTATATAAAACGTTTTCATTTGTGAATATTTTTTCTACATTTTTTTTAATTTATTAATTATTTATATAAAAAATTAAAATATTAATACTATTTTAAGGAATATATTTTAACTTTATAAAAAAATAATTTAATATAATATCTGCATATTAAATTAACCTCTCATTTTATAATTTCAATATTTGTAAACATTTTAGGATTTTTTATATGATACATATATTTTGTGAAAGTATTTTATATAGAACAAAAAAT
>JAHADO010000268.1 GCA_018375265.1 Campylobacter concisus
TCATTAAATGCATTATTAAATTTCAAGACAACATTTTCTTCAATTTTATAATTATTTTTATATTGATGAAAATATACTTTCATCTCTTTATACTTTCCTTCAACTTGCTCAATTTGATTAATCAATTCTCCATCTAAAAAAATATAAAACCCATCTATTCCATTGTCATTGGAATCACCAATTAATCCCGAAATTATTTCATCTTCGTCCAAGTTTTCGTCTTTTAATAGTTGTTCTGCTGCAAAACGTTCAAAATTTTCATCATCATTAGTCGAGCTATCAGTTGCCGTTTCTTTATACTGCTTAAGTATTTCTTCTAAAATAATATTCATGCGTGCCATTTTTACCTCCATATTTATAGTTGCCTTTATGCTTTCCTAAGGGTCTCTTTTGTTTATCTGGTAATACCAATCTAACACTTCTAATAGGATATTTAATGATACCTGTCAAGAAATTATACTTAACTTTATGTTTAATTATCTTTTTAATAGAATCTGTATCCCTTAAAATAATCTCCAATCTTGTGATAGTTTTTTATATCTAGTATACGGAATTATCTTTCTATATCTAAAATCTGAGACCACATTTTTATTCAAGTATGTACCAATAAACAAGCTGCTATCAAATGGGCTATTAAATCTAATACTTATTCACCTAAAAGTCTTGAAGTAGGCTTTATTCTCTTTCTTCTTTGATTGTTCCTATCTGCAATAGTTGCTTTGAGCAATAATGGACATTTTCCTAATAAAAAGCGCGTACTTTGGATATTTATATATAATACCTAGATGATATACAACTGCATATAGCTTAACAATTATTAGTTGCTAATGATAACTCCTTGCTGTATTCAAAGTATTTTACCATCTTTTACTCTTTTTGGATTCCTATACTTTCCGAAGTATTTTGTTAGTTGAATATTTGTATGTAAATCAAATTTTTATAAATAGCTATTATGTAAAGTACTTAACTTTTAAAAGATAAAAACCATAACTTGTATGCTATGGTTTTTGTGTTCACTTAAAAACTACTATGGGTTATTATTGTTTAATTTTGTTTTTAAAACCCTTATCTATTTTTATATTTGCTTCTCATTTCAAAGACTACAAATTTTTGTTTTAAGCCATCTTCTAATAAAAACTATTTTACTCCCACTCGATAGTTGCAGGTGGCTTGCTTGAGATGTCATAAACTACGCGGTTTATGCCATTTACCTCGTTTATGATGCGGCGGCTTACGTTTTCAAGCAGGTCATAAGGAAGCCTTGAAAAGCTTGCAGTCATGCCGTCGCTCGCATCGACCACGCGCACACAAACAGCGTTTTCATAGGTTCGGTTATCGCCCATAACGCCAACAGAATTTACATTTAAAAGTACGCAAAATGCCTGCCAAGTTTTGTTATACCAGCCACTACTTTTTAGCTCATCGCGCAAGATCACGTCAGCTTTACGAAGTAGCTCAAGGCTTGGTTTATTTACCTCGCCCATGATGCGGATAGCAAGGCCAGGTCCTGGGAAAGGATGGCGGAAGACTAGCTCGCGGCTTAGTCCAAGCTCAAGTCCTAGTTTTCTAACCTCGTCTTTAAAAATCTCTCTTAAAGGCTCTATTAGCTCAAATGTCATCCAATCAGGCAAGCCTCCAACGTTATGGTGGCTCTTTATCGTCTTACTTGAGCCAACGACTGAGCTTTCGATGATATCAGTATAAAGAGTGCCTTGAGCTAGAAATTTCACATCGCCATGCTTTTTAGCCTCTTTTTCAAAAATTTCTATAAATGTCTCGCCTATGATCTTGCGTTTTTTCTCAGGATCAACGACGCCAGCTAAGCGACCTAAAAATATCTCGCTCGCATCTATACTAACTAGCTCAACACCAAGCTTTGTTCTAAATGTAGCTTCAACTTGCTCTTTTTCGTTTGTCCTAAGAAGTCCGTTATCAACAAAAACAAGGATCAAATTTTCAGGCACAGCAGCCGCCAAAAGCGCTGCAGTCACAGAGCTATCTACACCGCCACTAACTGCACAAAGCACCTTGTGAGTGCCCACTGTTTTTCTGATCTCTTCTATCTTATTTTTAGCGAAGCTTCCCATATTCCATGTGCTCTCGCAGCCGCAGATATGTTTAGCAAAATTCTTTAAAATTTGTGTGCCATACTCGCTATGTTGCACCTCTGCGTGAAACTGGATCGCATAAAATTTACGCTTATCATTACCAAAAGCGCAATAAGGCGAATTTTCGCTGATCGCAATCGCCTCAAAGCCCTTTGGCAGGTCTTTTACATAGTCGCTATGGCTCATCCATACGATTTGTTTTGAAGGTGTATCTTTAAAAAGATCGTGCTCTTTTACGACGCTAAGTTCAGCCTTGCCGTACTCTTTGTGATCAGCTGCTAAAACCTCAGCTCCATGCGTGTGAGCAAGTAGCTGCATGCCGTAGCAAACGCCAAGTATAGGGATATTTAGCTCAAAGACGCCATTATCGCAAAAGTAGGCATCTTTGGCATAAACGCTAGCTGGACCACCACTTAGAATGATACCTTTTGGATCTTTTGCCTTTATATCGCTTAGTTTTGCGTTAAATGGCAAAATTTCAGTATAAACTCCTTCTTCTCTTAGCCTTCTAGCTATTAGCTGAGTATACTGCGAACCAAAGTCCAAAACTATAATCGTATTGTTCA
>JAHADO010000269.1 GCA_018375265.1 Campylobacter concisus
TGCTGCTTCAATGGCAGCGTTAAGGGCAAGTAGGTTTGTCTGATCAGCGATGTCGTTGATAACAACAAGGACTGATTTAACTTGTTCAGCATCACGGCTAAGCTGCTCGATCTTGCCTGCCATTTGATTTTCTACATTAGCAGAGTCTATGATCTGAGATGATAGAGATCTGATAGCCTCAGTAGCTGTTTTTATATGAGTGCTTGCCTTTTGAAGGTCATCTTTGCCAGCTTGAGCAATTGAAAGTGACTCTTTCATGGCTTCTTGCATAGACTTGCATCTTTGATTTGTCTCTTCAACGATCTGGGTTGATTCTTCTACGCGTTTGCCTGTTTGAAGAGATGTAGAGCTTAGCTCATTTGCAACTGAACTATTTTCGCTTGAAAGGTTTTTGGTGTCGCTTATAAGCACTCTAATGCGCTCTATGAAGTTATTTATATCATTACTTATTTTAGCTATCTCGTCTTTGCCGTAGATTGGGATTTTAAGAGTAAAGTCAGATGTTATAGCATTTAAATTTGCTCCTAGTCTATCGATAGGATTTGCAACTAGCTTTTTAAGTAGCAATATAGATACAAATATAAGAAGCAATGTAACTATAATGCTTGCGATGATGAAGTTTTTGCTAACTACTTTTTGAGGTGTTAAAAAGTCATCAGTAACAGCTGAGCCAAGCACGATCCAGTTAAGCTTGTCAAATGGCTCAAAAGCAACCACTCTCTCAACTCCATCAACATTTATGAGTTTGACACCTTCTTTAGTTTTTACTATATCATCAACTATATCTTTTAGCTGACCTTCTGGTGCTTTGCCAGCTAGTTTTGGATGGATGTCATAGACATTTGTTTTTGTATTAAAGATAGAGAAATACCCATGCTCGCCTAACTTCATTTGTGCCATTGTCTTTTGAAGATCTTCTAGGCCTTCAGTGAAGTCATAACCTATAAATAAAACTGCTACAACTTCACCGTTTTGAATGACTGGCTCATAAACACACATATAATTTCTACCAAAAATATTTAAAGCACCCACATATGTCTCTTTGTTCATCATCTTTGGATAGATCGTTTTATTTAGCATACCAAGCGCTCTACTGCCATCATCTAGTAAAAGTGAGGTAGATACAGCAGCAAATTCATTGCCTGATTTTGCAAAGATGGTTGGGATACCGCCGTTTGTTAGCTTTTTGATCTTATCAGAAATTTCATGGTTGTTATTTAACACGCCCATTTTGTCTGAGATAAGCTCTAAAGCGTCGTCATTTTCTGTTTTTATGGTTTGGCTAGTGGCTCTTATGTTACCTAAAGCCTCTTTTAAGACATGCATATATAGTTTTGCATTATCTTCGTTATCTTCATCAAATAGCTCAACTGTATCCATCGCAAGGGCAACGTTTTGCTGGATAGTTGTTTCTACTCCCTCCTTGATCTCACGCTCTAAGACATGTGATATAAAAAATACAAAGCAAGCCATACAAATGGCAAGAACTAAAGCGATGATCGCTGAGACCTTGACTAAGATGCTACGCAAATTCATCTATATCCTCCTTGGTTTAGATTTTAAGGGTTTATTATACAAATTTTTTCTCGTAAAACATATAGAATTTTGGGGAAAAATAACGAATTTTAAATTTTTGTTTGCTTTATATTTATAATTATAACTTTTATGAAACTGGAGTAAAAATTTATAAAAAATTGCTATTTAAATTTAGCTTTTTAAGCAAAATTTATAGTTTGGCAAAAGCAAGAAATTTGCGCTTTTGAGGGGTTAAAATTTAAATTTGTATCGTTTTGTTGATTTGTAGTCTATTTTATTAGATTGGTTTAAGGCTCAAAGTAAAATAACAAAAAAGTGAAATTTGGAGCGTTTTACTCTTGTTTTTGTAAAGAAATTTTAAAAAGATTAAATAAAAAAATTAATTTCATACCAAGTTGTGACAAAATTTATGCTCAAAAATCAAAAAATTCTTAGATAAATTTATAAAATTTGATGAAAAATTTGGTCGCAGGGTAAATTTATATATTTTTAAATATAATCACGCTCTGGCACGGTAAGCGGTCGCTTTTGCATCTTGCAAAAGAGGAAAGTCCGAGCTGCGATAAGACAAAGTTCCATCTAACGGATGGCTAGGGAAACCTAAGGGATAGTGTAACAGAAAGCAAACTTCCGCCTTGGCGGTAAAGGTGAAACGGCGGGGTAAGAGCCCACCGGCACGCTTGGTAACTTGCGTGGCCATATAAACCCAACTTGCAGTAAGAAGGGATGGTTTTGGTCTTATATTAAAACCCTTCGCTAGAGCTTGTTTGTAAAAGCAAGCGTAGATAAATGATCGCTCAAGACAGAACTCGGCTTAACGCCGTGCCTTTGCCTAAATTTAGAGTAAATTTTAATTAGTTAGTAAATTTAAAAGATTTTCAAGACAAAACCGGCAAATATGCCGTGCCTTGAAAGTTTGAGATTAGATTAGTTTTTTACGTATTTTTGAGCTTTTTGTAGTTTTGTAAGCTCGTTTTGGATGTGTGAAGATTTAGTTTTAAAAAGCTCTATTGCACCGCCTATTAGCGCTTGTGCTTCTTGAGCCGAAGCTAAGCTTTTAAACATATCTTCGCTAAAGCTTTGTGATAGTGCAGCTAGCTTTCTTGTATCTTCGTTTATTAAT
>JAHADO010000270.1 GCA_018375265.1 Campylobacter concisus
GCCATTTTTGTTTAGGAAAATGATACTTTTTTTGGTTAAAATCTGCGCTTTTTAAAGGAGAAAATATGAAAATTTTACTTATAAATGGTGGCAAAAAATTTGCCCATTCAGATGGCAGGCTCAATCAAACACTTCACGATCTTGCATACGAAAAACTAGCAAAAATGGGTCACGAGGTAAAACAAACCGTGATAGATCAAGGCTATGATATCGAGGCTGAAGTTGAGAAATTTCTCTGGATGGACGCGGTAGTTTGGCAGATGCCAGCTTGGTGGATGGGCGAGCCATGGATAGTGAAAAAATATATCGACGAGGTCTTTACAGCAGGTCATGGCAATCTTTATACGAGTGATGGCAGGCATAGGGTTGATCCAACTAAAAACTACGGCAAAGGCGGCTTGCTAAATGGCAAAAATTTTATGCTAAGTCTTACTTGGAACGCCCCAGCTGAGGCATTTAGCGATCCAAACGAGTTTTTTGAGGCGCGCGGCGTTGATGGAGTTTACTTTCATTTTAGAAAGGCAAATGAATTCATAGGCTTAAAGTCGCTTCCGCACTTTATCTGCTGCGATGTCATCAAGATGCCAGATGTGCCAAGAGATCTAAAAGAGTATGAAGCGCATCTTGAAAAAGTTTTCAAAGCGTAAAAACAAATTTCTACCGCTCTTTAGCCATTTGCGCTAGAGAGCGTTTAAATTTACATCTATTTTGTGTGGGAAAAATGAGGGCAAAATTTCTATTTTTAGCTGCTATTATCTTATTTGCTGGGTGTGCTAGCAAGCAAATTCTAAAGCCAAGCGATGAGGCAAATTTACTCTATCTTGAAAATAACGAAACCTTGCACGAGATGAAAATTTATAAGCAGCAAAACAGCCTAAATGACTTTAATAAATTTGCAAACATTGTCAGCAAGGCTGAGATAAAAGCAGCCGGAGTAAATGCAGAATTTAGCGCTCTTGGCGATCTCATGCAAGGCAGCGAAGCAGACAAAATGGTGCTTGTTAAAAATTTAAGCACAAACCACGAGCTCATCTTGTCAAATGCTAGTGACATAGAGGAGCTCGTAAATGCAAAAAATATCAAATTTTATGAAATTTCAAATGGCGCTATAAAAAGCGTGGTTTATAGCACAAAAAGCGTGCCAGTTTGCGAATCTTTTGCAGGTGGCAAAGAGGTGATAAAAGTAAAAAGCGTGACAAATCATCCTTTGAAAAATGGCTTTTTTGCGGTGATCCTAAACTCAGATATATCTAATGATCAAGGCTTTTTTCTAAGAGAGACGAGCTATTATTTCAACCTTTCAAGCGAAGATGAAGAGAAGATTAAGGCTGAGACGCTAACGCAAAATTTTTATAAAACATTTATCGAAAGCGACCTTGTAAATCAAGGCAAAATTCTCTCAAATGTGCTTTGTTTTAGTAAATTCCAAAAGGCTTTTTAGTAACTTTTTATAAGCAAGGTTGTAAAATAGCTTAAAATTCTTAAAAGGTTACATCAATGGATAAAGCTACCATACAAGCACATAAAATCAGCGACGAAGAGTATGAGGAGATCTTAAAAATTTTAGGCCGTGAGCCAAATTTACTAGAGCTTGGCATATTTTCAGCGATGTGGAGCGAGCACTGCAGCTACAAATCAAGCAAAAAATACCTAAACGGCTTTCCGACTAAGGCACCTTGGGTCATTCAAGGACCTGGCGAAAATGCTGGCGTCATCGACGTTGGCGACGGAGTTGCGGCTGTGTTTAAGATGGAGAGTCACAACCACCCAAGCTTTATCGAGCCGTTTCAGGGCGCTGCAACTGGCGTTGGTGGAATTTTAAGAGATGTCTTTACGATGGGCGCAAGAGTCGTTGCGAACATGAACTCGCTTCGTTTTGGTGAGATAAGAGGCGAGAGCGAGCTGGCCAAAAAGCATAGATATTTACTAAAAGGAAGTGTTGCTGGCATAGGACACTACGGCAACTGTATGGGTATCCCAACGATCGGGGGCGAGACTACATTTGATCCTAGCTTTAATGGCAATATCCTAATAAACGCCTTCGCGCTTGGACTTTGCAAAAGTGATGAAATTTTCTACGGCAAGGCTGAAGGCGTGGGTAACCCAGTCATTTACGTGGGCTCAAAGACTGGCAGAGACGGACTTGGCGGTGCTGTTATGGCGAGCGATAGCTTTAACGACGAAAATAAATCACTTCGCCCAACGGTGCAAGTAGGCGACCCGTTTGCCGAGAAACTGCTCATGGAAGCGTGCTTAGAGCTCTTTAAAAAAGACTATATCATCGGTATCCAAGATATGGGCGCAGCAGGGCTTACAAGCTCTAGCTTTGAGATGGCTGGCAGAAGTGGCAGCGGCATGAAGATGTATCTAGAGCGCGTGCCGATGCGCGAAGTTGGCATGACGCCTTATGAGCTAATGCTAAGCGAGTCTCAAGAGCGTATGCTAATATGCGCCAAAAAAGGCTATGAGCAAAAGGTACTTGAAATTTTTAGAAAGTGGGACCTTGACGCTGAGATCATCGGCGAGGTCACAAGTAGCGGCGTGATGCAGCTTTATTGGCACGGTGAGCTCGCAGGTGAAATCCCTATCGGCCCACTTAGCGAGGCAGCTCCGGTGCTTGATCGCCCAGTCGCACGTCCAAAATACC
>JAHADO010000271.1 GCA_018375265.1 Campylobacter concisus
TGAAGTTTGGCGTAGCTCGCCATCTTTTGAGCTCTCATCTCTTGTGATAGATGTATTTAAGTCTGCGTCTTCACCAAAGTAAATTCCAGCATCATCTATGCCAGCTACTGTTACGCTATTTTCACCGCTAGCACTTTGGATGCCGTCTGTATCGATGATAGTAGCTGTAACTACGGTTTTTGCACTAGTTAAAGTACCAACACCACTGATCTTAAATCCATTATCCGATACTGGTACATTGTTGCCATTTTCATCAGTCACTGTAAATGTTGAGCCATTTTTATGGATATCAAATTTAACTGTTCTATCTTTTGTTGTGCCGTCAAGCTGTGGCTCAGTTATCTTAACCTCTATCTTATCGCCATCAACTGCGTTTTTAGGGATTTTGATAGTTACTGTTGTGTTGTATTCATCATTATCACTTAGTGATTTTTCTCTACTCATAGATTTTGAGCCCTTTGCCTCATCAAAGCTAACAACAGGTGCTTTTACGTGGTCCAAGCTAGCATTTGCCTCAGCGTCCCACTGACGAGCATGTCTTGTATGATTTTCAACATGAGCATGTATCTTAGTATTTTCTCCATGTCTTAGCTCAAAGCCAGGCACGTCGATAGTAAATGTGTGGAAGCTAGTTGCAGTAACTGGGAATTCTTTACCGCCGTCTGTATCCTCTGTCACCTTTGTAACCATACCTTTTTCATCCATATGTATAGTGAAATTTCTCTTATATTGAGGTTTAGAGTGCTCATTTACTGTAAGCTCAAGCTTATCGCCATCATCGATCTTATTTGGTAGAGTGATCCTAGCAGTAGTCACGTTTACCTTGTGTTCGCCCATACTCTCATTTCTTGTGATTTCAATTGTAGATTTTTGCTCTATAAGCTCGATAGATACGTTTCTTGGTACAACCCATATCTTATCCTCGTATGACTCTGGGCTCTTTTGAACGCCAGTTGGTGTCTCAACGTGTGCAGTTGCTTTTACGTTTACATCTGGGAATATAGGAAGGTTTGTTTTTACTTTGAGGTTATCCACCATATCTTGATCAAGGATCACCTCTTTTGTAAGTTTTGCATTAGGATCGTCAAAAATTTTTACCGGATCAGTATATGTGATAACAACTTTATCGCCAACAGCTACATCTTTTGGAAGAGTTATCTCCACTGTTGTACTTCTGTTGTTGCCATCTTGTTTGTTTTCGCTCTCGCCAAGTCTAGTGTCATTGTTTAGATCTTCTGTGAAGATTAGTACTGGTCTTGTATCTGGAGTCGTAGTATCGCTTGCTGTTTGGCTATTTTGTCCATGCTGATCAGTTATGAAAGCCTCTACTTTTGAAGTTTTTGGAGTCTCATTTGGTACATTTGGTATAACATCGCCATTTGCATTTATATAGTTTGTTGTGCCGTCCGTACTGCCAACTGGTACATCTGGTATTGTGTAGCCATTGTCTATTATATTTTGATCGATTGGCACAGCTCTGTTTTCAGTTGTACCATCTGGCTTTGTGATAGTGATATTTAGTGTATCACCTACTTTTGCGTCACTTGGTACAGTGATCAAAACTGGTGTTACATTTTGTTTTGTGTCGTTATTATTTTCTGTATAAGTTAAAAGCCCGTCGTCGCCCGCGATATCTTCTGTAAATTTAACAGTTGGAGCCTCTGGAACTTCGATAGGAGTTACGTGATTTGTTCCAGTTGTGCTCTCATCGCCATGCTTATCAACAATCTTAGCATCAACTGTTGTCTTCTTATCTCTTTCAACAGGAACTTCGATAGGATGACCATCTCTAATGATCTCTGGAGTGATAACAACTGGCGGAAGTGGAGTTTTTGAGCCATCTGGGTTTGTTACCTCAATAACTAGTTTATCACCTGGGTTTGCGTCGTTTGGTACTTTTATAACTACTTTTGTCTTGCTTGGATCAGGGTCGTTTGCATGCTCTGATCTATTTAAAGTGTGGTTGCCATCACCGTCATTTGTAAATTCAACAGTCGGTGGGTTGATAACCTCAGGTATTACCTTAACAGAGTCTTCCCCTTTTTCGCTCTCATTTCCTTGGAAATTTGTAATAGTTGCTTCTACTTTTGAAGTCTTGTTTTTCTCAACTGAAGCGTCAAGCGGGTAGCCATTAGCTATGATATTTGGAGTTATAACGATATTAGTTGTTGTTTGAACACCATTTGGATCAGTCACAGTGACATTTAAGATATCGCCAGCTCTTACTGTGCCGTCATTTGGAACAGTTATTACTACTTTAGATGTATTAGCGTTATTATCCGCCAAGTGCTCTACTCTGCCTAATGTGCCATCATTATCTGTATCACTTATAAACGTTACAGTTGGAGCGCCTGGGATTATCACTGGCTCAGCACCTGTGCCACCATCAGCGTATCCGCCTATTGGGCTATCGTATGAAGCAAAAGCTCTATTTGTATCAGTTAAATTTCTATAAGTTTCATTGATGTTTGAATAGTGTCCGCCTTCAGCAAATCTAGCTTCGCCAAGGCTAACGCCATCTCCACCACCAGCAGCAGCATTACCACCAGCAGCAGTCTCTTCAAGTTTTGTTAGATCGCCACCATTTAAAATAGCATTTTGCAAAGCACTTATATCAGCTAAGCCCTCAGCGCCTATCGTATTTGG
>JAHADO010000272.1 GCA_018375265.1 Campylobacter concisus
AAAATTTTTTTCATTTTTATTCCTTAAAAGTAAATTTGAAGTAAAATTCTAGCAAAGAGTGATTAATGAAGTATAAATATCGAGTAATATAAAAATGATTTTAAATATAGTTTATAGGAGAGAATCCCTGAAAATTTCAGGGAAAAAGTTTTATTTTCTAAGTTCGCGGATCTTAGCTGCTTTACCGCGTAGTTCGCGTAGATAGAATAGCTTAGCTCTTCTAACACGACCTTTTCTAAGAACCTTTATCTCTTCTATAGAGTCACTAAATATTGGGAAAATTCTCTCAACGCCAACACTGTTAGCACCGATTTTTCTGATGATAAATGTTTCGCCAGTGCCGCTACCACGTCTAGCTATACAAATGCCTTCAAAATTTTGAATTCTTGTTTTGTCGCCCTCATGAATACGAGTAGCCACACGCAATGTATCACCTGCACGGAAGTCAGGGATATTCTTACTAGCAATTTGTGCATTTTCAAACGCTTCAATGTATTTATTTCTCATGTTTTTCCTTATTTATGTGGCTTTAGCTTTTGATATAAATCAGGGCGAAAGTACCTTGTTTTGCAGTGAGCCATCTTGTTTTTTAAGTTGTGGATTTTAGCATGATTACCCTTTAAAAACTCTGAAACCACAAAGATGGATTTAAAATTATCAGGTTTTGTAAAAGATGGGGCTTCAAGCAAATTATCCTCAAAACTCTCTACTTCAAGGCTCATATCGTTTCCTAAAACTCCGGGCACATTCCTTGATATCGCGTCACTCATACAAAGTGCGGGCAGCTCTCCGCCAGTTAAAATAAAATCACCTATACAAAAAACTTCATCCGCCCAAAGCTCAACAACTCTCTCATCAAGACCTTCATATCTACTGCAGACAAAACAAATATGATCTTTCTTTGAAAGCCTTTTTGCGTCATTTTGACTAAATTTTTTACCAGCTGGTGTCAAAAATATAACATGGGCATTTTTATCTTTTTCTTTTACAAATTTGATCGACTCATCCAAAGGCTGCGGAAACATCAAAAGCCCTGCTCCGCCTCCGATCATATAGTCATCAACTTTATTATGTTTGTCTTTGGTAAAATTTCTTGGGTTTATAAAATCAATTTCAATAAATTTATTGCTAATTGCACGTTTTAAAATAGAGTCGCAAAAGTAAGGTTTGACTAAATTTTCAAAAAGTGTAATAAACGTAAATTTCATGAATTTTCTAAGATGTCTTTAGCGCCTTTTACCAAAATATCTCCACTATCCAAATTTACGCTTTCGATAAAATGCTCCAAATATGGAATGTAAAAATTCTTTGGTTTACCGCATGCGATAAGCTCTTCATCAGTTTTTATGTGTAAAAGTGAATTTGCAAAATTATCTTGGATATCTTCCACGATACCTAAAATTTCGCCATTTTCTACAACTTTTAAACCGATGATATCAAACTGAAAAAATTCGTCTTTTTTTAGTTTGCAGTTTTTTCTAGTGAGCTCTTTTGTGGTATAAATAGTTTTGTTTACAAGTGTTTTAGCAAGGTCTAAGTCATCAAATTTTTCAAACAAAACCAGCTCTTTTTGTCTGTTGTAATCTTTTATGATGAGCTGATTATTGTTTTTATCAAAAAAGGTCGCGCCCTTTTTAAATTGCTCTGGGAAGTCGCTCTTATTGTGAAGCTTTAAATAGCCCCTTAAACCAACACATCTCCCGATGGTAGCGACTTCAACAATATCACTATTCAATAGCTTTTACCGTTACTCTATAACTTGTATTGTCTTTGGCTTTACAGCCAATAATAACGGTCTTTATAGCATTTATCATTTTGCCGTCTTTGCCGATAAGTTTTCCAGTATCAACCTTATCAGCACTTATAATGATCTCGACAAAATTTTCACCAAGCTCTTGACGCTCAATAGTTACCTTTTCAGGAAAGTCAGCTATCAGCTTAGCGTATTCGTATAAAAAATTTTCAACCATTATTTTGTAATTTGTGCAACTCTGTCGCTAAGTTTAGCACCGACGCTTTTCCAGTAATCCAATCTCTCTTTGTTGAAATTTATAACATTTGGCTCAACCATAGGGTTGTAATAACCAATGCTCTCTATCCAACCGCTGTCGCGTCTTTTTCTGCTATCTGTAACAACTATACGATAAAAAGGTCTTTTTTTACGTCCCATTCTTGTTAGTCTTACTACTGTTGCCATATTATATTCTCCTCTTGTTTTTAAATAAAGCTTAAATTTAGATAACAAATATCCAAATTTAAACCCTTTTGTCAAACAGGTCTTTTTAAATTTGCTTGTGAGAGCATATTTGCAAGTCCTTTTGCTCCGCCTTTTCCTGAAAATTTCTTAGCAAGCTTTGAGGCATTTTCAAACTGCTTTAAAAAACGATTTACCTCTACTTGAGATAGTCCAGAGCCAGCTGCCAAACGCCTTTTTCTACTATTGTTTAAAAGATCTGGATTTTCACGCTCTTTTTGTGTCATAGAGTTTATCATAGCCTTAATATGCAAAATTTCTTTTGAATTATCAAGATCTATATCTTTTATCTGATTTGCAATATTTGAAAGACCAGGTATCATCCCCATCAAAGATTTCATGCTGCCAAGCTTTTTAACGCTTTCCATTTGATCTAAAAAG
>JAHADO010000273.1 GCA_018375265.1 Campylobacter concisus
TAATTTTATCGCCAAATTCTACGTTAAAACGCCTTTTATATCTATAAAAATTTACAAATTTACAATGAAATAAGGAAAATTCTGCTATATTTTGGGCTAAAAATTTGTATTCATAAAGGAATTCGATGGAAATCAAAATCAAAGCTCTAGATAGCGTAAATACCCTAGCAAGCACAACTGTAAGTGCAGATGCTATAAAGTCTAGCGTAGAAAAACTAGCAAAAAAAGCGGCAAAAACTATGAAAGTAGATGGCTTTAGACAAGGCCATGTGCCAGTCGCTGTCGTGCTAAAACGCTACGAGAAAGAGCTAACAAACGACGCTGAGCAAGATGTCTTAAGAGATGTAGTCGAAGAGGCTATCAAAAAAGCAGGCAAGAAAAATGACGATCTTATCGGCGAGCCTATCGTTTCAAAATTTGACAGAAAAGATGACAAGATCGACGTTGAGCTAACAGTATCATTTAAGCCAAGCGTCGATGTGAGCGGCTATGAGAGCTTGATACCTGAGTTTTCAAACCCACGCGTTTTGAAAAAAGATATCGATGAGAAAAAAACTGAGCTTCTAAAAATGATAGCTCCACTTGAAAAAGTAGAGAGCAAAAGAGGCCTAAAAGTTGGCGATTTTGCTAAATTTGACTTTGAGGGCTTTGTTGATGGTGTTGCATTTGAAGGTGGTAAGGCTGAAAACTACGTGCTTGAGATCGGATCAAACCAATTTATCCCAGGCTTTGAAGATGGCATGGTAGGCATAAAAGCTGGCGGCGAAAAAGATATCGAGGTTAAATTCCCAGAAAACTACGGCGCTGCACATTTAGCTGGCAAAGACGCTGTTTTTAAAGTCAAACTTCATGAAATTCAAGAGAGAAAGATCCCTGAAAAACTAGACGAAGAGATGCTAAAAACTATCCTTCCAAATGAAGAAAAACCAACTGAAGAGCTACTTGAAGAGCGCATAAAAGAGCAAATTCGCCAAGAGAAAATTTATAAACTTATAAACGAAGAGCTAAAACCAAAATTTGCTGAAGCTGCGGTTGAGAAATTTAAATTTGACGTGCCAAAAAATATCGTCGAGCAAGAGATCGATATGCAGTTTAGAAACGCATGGAGCTCATTTACTCCAGATGATATGAAGAAATTTAGAGAAGACAAAGACGCTCTAGCTAAAAAACGTGACGAGTATAGAAAAGACGCTGAAAATAGCGTTCGTCTAACTTTCATCATCGATGAGCTAGCTCGCGTAAGAGGCGTGAAAGTGAGCGATCAAGAGGTAGTTCAAGCGATCTATTTTGAGGCGTATAGAAGTGGCCAAGATCCAAAAGCACACCTTGATATGTACCGCAACCAAGGCATGCTTCCGGCTATAAAGATGTCGATGATCGAAGAGAAGCTATTTAGCGAGCTTTTCAACAAAGAAAAAGACGAGAAAAAAGCAAGCAAAAAAGAGAAGGCTGAGTAATGAGCTATTACGTTCCTGTCGTAGTTGAAAGAACTAGCAGAGGTGAGCGAAGCTATGATATATACTCCCGTCTTTTAAAAGACAGGATCGTTATGCTAAGTGGCGAGATAGAGGACGGCATGGCTGCTTCTATCGTCGCTCAGCTGCTATTTTTAGAGGCTGAAGATCCAGATAAAGATATCTACCTTTATATAAACTCACCAGGCGGCGTGATAACAAGTGGCTTTAGCATATATGACACGATGAACTACATAAAGCCAGATGTTTGCACGATCTGCATCGGTCAGGCCGCTAGTATGGGTGCATTTTTGCTAAGCTGTGGCGCACCTGGCAAGAGATATGCGCTGCCAAATTCTCGTATCATGATACACCAACCACTCGGCGGTGCTAGAGGACAAGCGACTGATATCGAGATACAAGCTCGTGAAATTTTACGTTTGAAAGAAATTTTAAATGGAATTTTGGCAAAAAATACAGGTCAAAAACTAAGCAAGATCGTAAAAGATACTGAGCGCGACTTCTTTATGAGCTCAGCAGAGGCTAAAGAGTACGGACTTGTCGATAAAATTTTGGAGAAAAGTTTTAAATAAGGCCCAAAGTGATAAAGATAGATAACGCACCAGATCCAAAAAGAAAAGCAGCCGAAGCAAAACCAGCTGTCAAAAAAGAAAAGGTAAATATCTATAAATTTTCAGAGGACGTTTTGCATGAACTAAGTGACGACAACGTCCCTTCTACGCCAAATAACTACTCTATCTACTTTGAAAAGATGCTTGATGGGCAGTCAGATGAGTTTAGAAAAGAGATCGGCGATATCATCGTGGCAAATTCTGAAAGCTCAGTGCCAACAAATGGCAACATCTCTATCGAAAAAGAGGTAAAACAAGGTTTTATCCAGATAAAGAGCATGCTTCAAGCAGTCGTGCTCATCTATAAAAATTTAGGCATTATGAGAGGCCTAGTGCAAAAGCGTATGGATGGGCTTAAAAACAACACAAACGTCCTTGCGCTTCAAAACGTTTTAAGTGCCTTTAACCAAGACCTTATTAAGCTAAACGATCTCATGGATAAGCATCTTGACGTCATCAAGATGAGCTACGAAGAGGTCGGCAAGATGTTTAAGGCGATCGAAGAGCAGTCGATCTACGACACAACATACGAGGTCTATAAC
>JAHADO010000274.1 GCA_018375265.1 Campylobacter concisus
GTCCAGACAAGAAGCTAGGCAGCGTGCATATAGAGGTGGCGCACGACATGAACGCCGCGCAGATAGACGCACTTACTTGGCGCATACAAAACGAAGTTTTTGCGAAATTTAACATTGTTTTAGATACCATTGGCATATATGCATTTGATAAAGAGAACAACACAACAAGGCTAAATGTCGAAAAGATAGTTTTTGGGCATAAATTTATAAAGCAAATGCATGGATTTTACATAAATAAAGAGACAAATACGATCACGTTTGATATCGTCATAGACTTTAACGCACCAGATAGCTCGGCACTCTACCGCGAAATTTTATCGCAAGTAAGCAGCGCCTATCCTAGCTACAAGGTCATCATCACGCGTGACACGGACTACAATGGATAGAAATTTAAGGAGCAAATATGAAAATAATCGAAGGAAATTTAGCCCTAAAAGGCAACGAAAAGATAGCGATCATCAACGCAAGGTTTAACCACATCATCACAGACCGCTTGGTAGAGGGCGCAAAAGATGCATTTTTACGCCACGGCGGTGACGAGAAAAATTTAACTTTAGTGCTAGTCCCTGGTGCATTTGAGATACCTATGGCGCTTGAAAAGGTGCTTGCAAGCGGTAAATTTGACGCGGTTTGCTGTGTGGGAGCGGTGATAAGAGGCGCAACGCCGCACTTTGACTACGTAAGCGCAGAGACTACCAAAGGCATCGCAAACGTGACGCTAAAATATGCAAAACCAGTCACATTTGGCGTGCTAACAGTCGATAACATCGAGCAAGCGATCGAGAGAGCTGGCAGCAAGGCTGGAAACAAGGGCTTTGAAGCGATGACGGGCGTTATAGAGATGCTAAATTTATACAAAAAGCTAGGAGAGTAAAATGGCCACACGTCATCAAGTGAGACAAGCCATAGTTTCGCTACTTTACTCAAACGAGATAAATCCCGTAACTGCGGAGTTTGAAGATGAATTTTTAGAAGAGAAAAAGATAAGAAATGAACGCAAAAACGAGGCGCAGCAGACCTTTAAAGAGGTGCTTGCAAACAAAGAAAAACTAGATGAAATTTTAAAACCGCACCTAAAAGACGGCGACTTTAGCAAGGTTGGCGCAACTGAGCTTGCCATCCTTAGGCTTGGACTTTATGAGATGAAATTTAGCCAGACTGATAAAGCTGTCATAATAAACGAGGCGATCGAGCTTGCAAAAGAGCTTGGAAGCGATCAGGCGCCAAAATTTATAAACGGCGTGCTAGATAAGATAAAGGGCGATCTATGAGGCTCTGTGTCGCTCTTGACATGGCTAGCAAGGATGAAAATTTAGCCCTCGTGCGTGAGCTAAAAGGGCTTGATCTTTGGCTAAAAGTGGGGCTTAGAAGCTATCTTAGAAACGGAGCTAAATTTATAGAGGAGCTAAAAGGGGCAGGGGAGTTTAAAATCTTTCTTGATCTAAAGCTTTACGATATCCCAAATACAATGGCAGACGCCGCTGAGGTCGTCTCAAAGATAGGCGTGGATATGATAAATTTGCACGCAAGCGCTGGCGAGAGAGCGATGAAAACTGTGATGGAGCGTCTTAATGCGCTGCAAAATCGCCCTTTAGTGCTTGCTGTATCAGCACTTACTAGCTTTAGCGAGAGCGAATTTGAAGCGGTTTATAACGATACGCTATCTCGCTCGGTTAGGAAATTTAGCCAGATGAGCTTTGAAGCGGGGCTTGACGGCATGGTCTGCTCGGTCTTTGAAAGCAAGCTCATAAAAGAGGTGACAAATCAAAATTTCATCACGCTTTGCCCTGGAGTTAGGCCTTTTGGCGAGAGTGCGGGCGATCAAAAGAGAGTTGCAAATTTAGTTAGCGCAAAGCAAGAGGACAGCGACTTTATCGTCGTTGGTAGGCCGATTTATGAAAACGAAAATCCAAGAGAAATTTGCGAACGCATTTTGGAGCAAATTTAGCGCCATAAATTGCATAAAATTTGATCTAAAATCATTTTAAGCATGGTTTTTCGCGTAAGAAATTTTAATTAAACCACCTCGTAAGAAGCTTGGATAGCGACTTAGCGTAGTAGCAAGATGAAATTTAGCAAGCTTTGTAGCGCATAAGAATGAAATTTAAAATTTCATTGCGGCGAGCTTGGCGAGCTTAAAAGAAAATTGAGGTAAATTTTGAGCGATTTTAAGAAAATCCCCTATGTGGGCGAGGCGACGCAGGCGGATCTGCTGGCACTTGGCTACGAGGATATCGCTTCGCTAAAAGGAGCAGATCCAGATGAGATGTATGAGCGCACAAAGGCGCTTGGACGAGGCAACGACAGGTGCATCCTCTATGTTTACAGCATGGTCTGCTACTACGCAAACACTCCGCACCCAGACAAAACCAAGCTAAAATAGTGGCTTTGGAAGGATTAAATTTTTAAAATTTGGTAGCCACTATTTATAAACAGCATAAACTTTTATCAACTTTTACAAGCATTGAGCCACGGTTTTAACGTTATTTTAAAGCCTTTATGCATAAAATCACAAACTATTATTATCAGAACTTTTTAGTTGACTTTTTGACTTAGTAAAACAAAAACCATAGATAGCAAAGGGTCACTAATATTTTTAATTATATAAATA
>JAHADO010000275.1 GCA_018375265.1 Campylobacter concisus
AAAGTCTGCCTAAATCAACAAAGTCCAGATATAAATCAAGGCGTTGATCAAAGTGACGGCGAGATCGGAGCAGGTGATCAAGGCATCATGTTTGGCTTTGCAAGTTGCGAAGCGAAAGAATTTATGCCAGCAGCTATAACTTACGCAAGAATGCTTTGTGAAAAAGTATATAAATTTGCCAAAGCAAACCCTGATAAACTTGGTGTTGATATAAAAACGCAGGTTACGATTGATTACGGTAGTAAAGACAACTTTGAAAACTGCAAACCTCAAAGCATCCACACTATCGTCGTCTCTGCACCTTGCGTGGAGAGCATGAAGATAGAAGAGCTTCGCGCACTAATACAAAATTTAATAGACGAAACTGGCCTTCCAAAAGAGCTATATAATAAAGAAAAAACGATCATCTATATAAATCCAACAGGCAGATATGTAAATCATAGCTCACTTCACGATAGCGGCCTAACAGGCAGAAAACTGATCGTCGATAGCTTTGGCGGATATAGTCCAATAGGTGGTGGCGCTCAGTCAAGCAAGGACTACACAAAGGTTGATCGCAGCGGACTTTACGCAGCGCGCTGGATAGCTAAAAACATAGTCGCAGCTGGCCTTGCTAAAAAATGTATCGTTCAGATAAGCTATGCAATAGGCGTTGCAAAGCCAACTTCAGTTAGTGTTGATACTATGGGAACTCACGCAAACGGCGTAAATGACGATATGCTTTCAAATTTTGTAAGCGAGCATTTTTCTCTAACACCTCGCTGGATAACAAATAAATTTGGTCTTGATAAGCCAAGTAAAGAGACATTTTTATATGCAAAAGTAGCTGCAAAAGGTCAAGTGGGAAATGCAAAATACCCTTGGGAAAAGCTTGATGCAGTCGATACTTTCAAGGCTTTATTAAAAAAATAATCAAAAAAGTGGCTTTATCTAAAAGCCACTTTAAATTTCTTTTAAAACTCATCCCAAAATGCTTTTTTTGGCAAAATGATCTCACTTTTTGAGCCATTTACGCTGTGATAGACCGCTTTATTATATTTTGTAGCAAGGTGTTTTATCAGCACTTTTTGAAGCACAGGTTCGCTACTTGGCACAAACCAGCCGTTATTTGTAATAGCCACAACAACGTCAAATTCGCCCCTATAAAGCTCCTCTCTTGTCGCCTCGTAGCAGATAGCGTTTCTGATTTTAACCCCATCTATCTCATAGTCGCTAAAATTTTCAGCCTTCTTAAAGTCGCTAGCTCCACCAAAAAATAGCTTATTTACCGCATCTTGCATAAATTTTGGCAAAGGAATTTCTTCTCCAAATGGCACTAAAAATTTCTTATCCATTCGCCTTAGAGTGCCGTCTTGAAACAAAAAGGCAGAGTTATAAATTTGCTTATTTTCATAGGCAAGTGCGCCAGCTACGATGGTTATCTTTTTTGAAAGCTCTTTTAGCTCATCAACAAGCAGTGGCTCATTTGTCATAAATAGTGGAAACGCACTCTCGGGTAGCACGATGAGGCGTTTTTGCTCGGCTATGGCGCTATTTATCAAGTCTAAATTTTCATTTGTAAATTTCATGCGCAAGCTTTTATCCCAGCGCACTCTTTGAGCGACATCGGTGTTTATTAGTTCCACGTCAAATGGCAGAGTTTTTGCCTCGCTACTTTTAAACTGCAAAGCGGCGATCAGGCAGATAAAAGCTAGGATAAATTTTAAAATTTTATCTTTTAAGCTCAAAGAAATAGCTGTTAAAAAAACAAATATAAGCCCTCTAGTATTTGGCTCAAAAGCGCCTAAAACAAGCGTGGCTTCAAGGTTAAACCAGTTAAAACCAAATGGATGCACGTAGCTTACTAAAAATAGCAAAATGGCTCTTAGCGCTATAAAGCTTGGGAAAGAGGCTATCCAAAACATAAGCCCATAAACAAGGGCTACAAAGAGGATAACAAATGGGATAAGCCAGACAAGCTCGTAGTAGATGAAGCTAAAGCCGATCCAGTAAAACCACAAAATTCCAGTGAAAAAGCCAGCCGCAAAAAAGCCAGCTCTGCTTAAATTTATGATGACGTAAATTCCAGCTAGCGTAAGAAAAGGTGAGATGAAATTTAAAATTTGATTTTCTGCCATAGCTAAAAAAATGAAATTAGAAAGCAAAAAAGCACCGACAAAGGCTTTTATTATAATTTTAGTGCTAAAATGTCCGTTTAAAAATCTTACAAATAAGGAAATCCATGCAAAACGCTGATTTTTTAACATCATTACTACCTCTTGTTGTGCTTTTCGCCATATTTTACTTTTTGGTTATCAGACCTCAACAAAAACAACAAAAAGCCCACGCAGCAATGCTTGCAGCTCTTGACAAAGGCGATAAGATAGTAACTAATGGCGGACTTATATGCGAAGTGATTAAAGCCGAAAATGATTTTATCAAAGTTAAACTTAACGATGATGTAATCGTTCGTATAGCACGCGAGTTTGTAGCTAAAAAGATCGAAGATAAATAATGCGTAACGCGAGAGTTACATATAGGCTGATTATATTAATATTAGCCTTGATTTTTGGTTTTGGCTTTTCGGTGCCATCTTTTTTTCAGACTCAAAGTGGAGCTAAAATTTCATTA
>JAHADO010000276.1 GCA_018375265.1 Campylobacter concisus
TCGATCTGGTGCTTATACTGCGTCTCTGCCATCATCATGCCAGCTAAAAATGCACCAAGAGAGTATGAAAAGCCAAAGAAGTGAGCTAGCGTGCTGGCGCCAACGACTAAAAATAGGATCGTTGCGATGAAAACCTCTTGAGAGTTTGTCTGAACGACTTTGTAAAATATCCAGTTGATGACGTATTTGCCGAGCAAAAATAGCACAACGATAAGGATAACCGCACTTGTAAATGTCTTTAACAAAAGCTCATTTATCGAGGCATCTTGCGAGCTAAACATATCTATCATAAGTAAGATTGGGATAACGGCGATATCTTGAAATAGCAAAATTCCAAGTGCCTTTCTACCATAAATTTTACTCACATCGCCGTTGTCATTTAGCGTTTTTAGTACGATCGCAGTTGAAGATAGAGCAAAGGCAAGACCAGCAATAAGCGCTGTCTCGTCCTTTAGATAAAGCGCGTAATAAAGCATCACGCCCATCACAAAGCCACTTAAGCAAACTTGCAGACCGCCATTTAGAAAGACCTCTTTTTTCATGCTCATCAGGTGCTTAAAGCTAAACTCAAGTCCGATCGTAAACATCAAAAATGCGATACCAAATTCCGCTATATGAGAAATTTCATCGTTGCTTTTTAGGTTGAAAAACTCAGATATAAGCGTGCCGGTTACGATGTAGCCGATGATGGTTGGTATCTGAAATTTCTTAAAAATGACATTTAACGCGACTGAGATCGCAGCGACAAGCAAGAAGCCTTCTAAAATTTGTTCCATAAATTATTTTTTGCCTTCGTAAAATACAAGATCAAAGCTACTTTTTCTCTTAACAAGCGATCTTTTGGTGCTAGTTTGACTGGTAGCTTCGTGTAATTTTTTATTTAACTCATCAATAGTTGCTTCTAAATCGTCAATTTTCTCTTTTAGCTGAAGTATCACATCGACACCTGCTAAATTTACGCCAAGCTCACGGGTTAAATTTAGTATCGTTTTGACGCGATCGACGTCTTTTTGCGAGTAGAGTCTCATCTTGCCGTCTGTTCTTGAGGGTTCAACTAGTCCCTCTCTTTCGTATTGTCTTAAAGTTTGTGGATGTATGCTTAAAACCTTTGCTACAACGCTTATTAAAAAAAGTGGTTCTTCATAATTTTGCATTTTTTACTCCGGTAATTTTTCTTTTAACTCTTTTACTAAGCCCTCGTCAAGCTCACTGATATTTGGAAGTTTTACCCTGGCCTTTAAGTAAAGATCGCCATAAATTCCGCTCTTTCTGTTTTGCACGCCGTATCCTTTCAAGCGGATCTTTGTGCCTGTTTTTGAGTTCTCAGCGATTTTGATGGTTACATCTTTTTTATATGTATGCACATTTATCTTACCGCCAAAGAGCATAGTTTTTAGTGGAATTTCTATATCTTTGTATAGATCGTCGCCAACTCTTTCATATTCGTCGCTTGGCTCAACGCTAATGGCAAGTATGAGATCGCCAGTTTGACCGCCAGCGCTCTTGCCTTTGCCTTTTATGCGAAGTTTTTCGCCGCCTTCTATACCGCTTGGGATTTTTATCTTGATGCTTTCGCCATTAAAATTTATCTTGTGTTCGCCGCCAGTTACAGCCACGTCAAATGGTATAGAAATTTTAGCATTTACATCTAGATCAGCTCCTCCAAAGCCAAATCCGCCTCCGCCAAAGCCTTCAAATCCTTCAAAACCTCTGCCAAAGCCACCGCTAAATTTAGCGCCGCCTCCGCCAAAGCCGCCTGAGAAGATATTTTTCAAGATATCGTTTAGATCGCCCATATCGGCCGAGCCTCTGGCAAAGTCGAGGAAATTTTGACCGACAAACATATTATCGCCATATTGATCATACTGGGCACGTTTTTTCTCGTCACTTAAATTTTCATAAGCAGCGTTTATCTCTTTAAATTTATCCTCTGCTCCAGGGTCTTTGTTGATGTCTGGGTGGTACTTTCTAGCAAGTTTTCTATAAGCTTTTTTTATCTCGTCGCTTGATGCGCCTTTTGAAACTCCTAAAGTTTCATATAAGCTTTCGCTCATATATTCTCCTTATGTTTTTTGACACGGATTATATCACAAAACTTTAGTCTATGCAAGTCAAGTTTATTTTTATTTACAAAGGAGAAAAAAGCGTTAAGATTTTATTTTTAAGCTCTATTTATAATTTCAAGACATTTTCAATTTAAAGGAAAAAAATGAAAAAATTTATGCTAATTTCATTAGCAGCGGCTTCTTTGCTAATGGGAGCTGATATTAAATTTAACGAAGCAAGCCAAGATGTAACTAGAGTTTCTCCGTTAAGCGATAAAAATAGCGTGCTCTCATACTATGACTCTATCGCTCAGGCAAAACTTTCAGTTGTAAATATCTCGACTACAAAAACAGTAAGCAACGCAGGTATCGAGCAGATGTTTAATGATCCGTTTTTTAATGAATTTTTTGGATTTAACTTTGCAAAACCAAAAGAGAAAGAAAAGACAACCTCTCTTGGCTCTGGTGTCATCATCTCAAATGACGGCTACATCATTACAAATAACCACGTTATCGAAGATAGCGACCAGATCGTTGTGACCTT
>JAHADO010000277.1 GCA_018375265.1 Campylobacter concisus
GCAAAAGAGCTTGGCGTAAAAACAGGCGATTTGGTGTGTGTATTTAATGCTCGTGGCGAGGTTTTGGCAGGTGCTCATGTCACTAAAAACATCAAAGAGGGCGTTGTAAAACTAGCTGAGGGCGCTTGGTATGACGGATTTGATAGCGGCATCTGCAAAAACGGCTCTGCAAACGTGCTAACCATAGATATCCCAACAAGTAAGCTAGCAAACGGCAACATCAGCCACACAGCTCTTGTAAATATTAGAAAATATCAAGGCGATGAAGCACCAAAACTTACAGCGTTTTCTGAGCCAAAATTTTCTAAATAATTTCAAAGCAGGGGAGTGATCTCCTGCTTAAATTTATCTTTGCTTATAAAATATCTTTAACTACTTTTTCAAATTTATCTATCTATTTTCGTAAATTTTAGAGAAAATTTAAATATTTTTTATTAATTAATATTATTTATTTGTAATTAAAATTTTCTTAAATCACCTAAAATAGGCTATTTGTTAAGTAAAGTAAATTTATTATTGCTTAAATGTAATTTATATTTTCAAGTTATATTTAATTATTAAAGTAATAAAATCCGCTTTGTTTTTAGGAGAAATAGCCTATATATCGTATCTTGTAATGCAAAGGAATGAAAAATGAATAATCTAAGTATAAAAATAAAGATCCTACTAATTGTAATTTTAAGTCTTATTTGTTTAAGCGCGACAAGTATTTATATTTTAAATGGTGTTTTTAAGACTAGAAGCCAAGCTGTATCAAGTCTTAATACAGCTGAAGATATCATAAAACAAAGTGAATTTATCCATGAACTTCAAAAAGAGCGCGGTTATAGCGCAGGCTTTATAGCTAATGGCAAAGATGCTGATAAAAATTTAAAAGAGCAAAGAGCTAAAGTTGATGGCGTTTTGTCTAAACTTTCTAATAAAAATGAACTCTCACGTGAGCTTAATAACATAAGAGCAAAAGTAGATAACAAAGAAAGTTTTGCTCTCATAGCTCCTAAATTTCACGACATGATCGAAAATACACTTGTCTTTGAAAATTCTCTCGCAAGCAGCTCTGAGCCTGATATGAAAGATAACTTGGCTAGAATTTTTAGCATCTCAAAGATCAAAGAGTATTTTGGTATCACAAGGGCGGTGCTAAATGCTGCCTTTATAAAACATAACATCGATAAAAATACATACGTAAATTTAGTTTCATTTAATGCAAATATCAAAAATCTCATAAATGACTACGTGAAATTTAACGCAGGCACATACGCAGATAGCTTGCAAAAAGAGATCTTGCAAAGTGATGAGTTTCAAAAGATAGATGATATCATCAAAAGTGCTATCGCTACTCCAGATGAGACAGCTGGCAAGATCGAAGCGGCTAGCTGGTTTCAAAGCATTACAAATTTGATCGATAGCTTTAGAAACTATGAGCTTTACTTGTTAAATGATATGAAAGATAAAGCTTTACAAGATATGAGCGAAGCTGGCAACTTAGCTATTTCTATGGTCATTTTGCTTGCCTGTTTTATACTATTGCTTGTTTTGGTTTCATTTTTTGTCGGTAAAAATATCATCTCAGGCATCGATAGCGTAAAGGGCGGGCTAAGTGAGTTTTTCTTATATCTAAACAACAAGACAAATTCTGCCAAACTTCTAAGCTTAAAAGGTAAAGATGAAATTTGCATCATGTCGTCGCTTATAAATGAAAATATAGAGGTTATCCAGACGGCAAAAGAGCATGAGAACACCTTCATCCAAAAAGCCAACACCTTTGTAAATGAGATAAAAGATGGTAACTATGAAGCAAGCTTAGAAGCTGATACTAATAACCCAGCTCTAAATCAACTAAAAAGCACATTTAAAGATCTACAACTTGCTCTTAAAAATGCAATCTCAAGTAACGGCAAAGATGTACTTGATCTACTAAACACCTATAAAAACCAAGACTTTACAAAAAGACTTGATGATGATGGTAAGATAGCAAGTGGTATAAACTCTCTAGGCATAGAAATCTCTAAAATGCTAAATGACAACCTAAACCAAGCTCAAGTACTAGAAGAAAAAGCTAAACTTCTAGCTGAATCAGTATCAAAAGTAGCAAGCTCAGCAAACACTCAAGCAAATAGCTTACAAGAATCAGCAGCTGCAGTTGAGCAAATGTCAAGCTCAATGAATGCCATATCTCAAAAGACAGCTGATGTTATAAGACAAAGTGATGAAATTAAAAACATCATAACTATCATTAGAGATATAGCAGATCAAACAAATTTACTTGCTCTTAATGCTGCAATTGAAGCAGCACGTGCAGGAGAACACGGCAGAGGATTTGCTGTCGTGGCTGATGAAGTTAGAAAACTAGCTGAGAGAACTCAAAAATCTCTAGGTGAGATAGAAGCAAATACAAATGTCCTAGCTCAATCAATAAATGAGATGAGTGAATCAATCAAAGAGCAAAGTGAAGGCATAAATATGATCAATAAATCAGTTGTTCAAATAGATCACTTAACAAAAGAAAAAGTAGTAATTTCAAACCAAGCAAACGAAGTAACATCTGAAGTAGATGAGATGGCTAAAGCTTTTGT
>JAHADO010000278.1 GCA_018375265.1 Campylobacter concisus
TTTTTCTCTAAAAAAGAGTCTCATCTAATGGCTATAAATCAAAAGGTCATTAGCTCAAATTTAAATGCAGGTGATATCAGCCTAAAAGCTGGGGGTAATGCAATAGTAACTGGCTCAAATTTAAGTGCTAAAAACGATATAAACATAGATGCAAATAATATAGGCCTAGCTCCAACAGCTTATAAAAATGATGAGGCAAGGGCTAGCTCTAAGAAGTCATTTGGTGGATTAAAATCTAGCCTTGATATGCACTCTCTAGCAAAGACAAATATACAAGGCTCATCCATAAGCACCGCTCAAGGAGATATAAATTTAAATGCAAACAACGACATCTCTATAATCTCATCTGACATAAAAGGTGGTGGTGATGTAAATTTAAATGCTAAAAACAACCTATCTATACTAGCAGCTAAAGAGCAAATAAAAGAAAAAAGCATTCACAAGAGTTCAGGTATTAATATAATCTCATTATTGACATACCCGGGCATGCTGGTAGCTTCTGCAATAGATCCTATTGGGACTGGTTCAAATACCTACTTATTTGAGCAAATGTTTGGAGATACTCTGACTCAAATTTATCGTTCAACCTATAACGAAAAAGGAAGCCTTGACGCATTAGCGAAGCTTTCAAACATATCTGCAGCCAAAGAGCTTAATCTAAAAGCAAATGAAGCTACTATAACTGCAAATTTATCAAGTAAAGATGATACTAATATAAAGGCAAATTCTATTGAGATATCTAATGCAGAAAACGAGCATAGTAGCTATGAGATATCTAAGAGCAAGGGTATAAATTTACCAAGCACCAAAGATCTTGCGAATGATCAAAAACCAAAACCTATAAAAGAATTTAAGTACGATACTAGCACTAAGACAAGAGTAGCAGACGCAGAGTATGAAAAATCTACCACCGATGTAGCATCAACTAAAGCTATATCGTCAAACCTTGTTTCAGATAAAAATATAAATTTAAATGCAAACGAAGAGATAGGTATCACTGGATCAAATTTGATCGCCAAAGAAGATATAAATCTAATAAGCAAAAATGCAAATATAGATATATTAAATAGCACTGACACTACTGATATATCAAAAACACTAAAACAAGCAAAAGCAGCTCTTTCTATCACTGCCCAAAACGAATACGTAGAGGTAGCTCCTGCTACTCTAGCCTTACTTGAGGCAGTTAAGCAACTAAAAAAAGTCAAAAAAGAGTACGATGGCTATAAACATACTAGAGATGATCTAAAAGATAAACTACATGAGCTAAAACAAGCCTATAAAAGTAAAACTCCTGGCATAGATGGCTCAGATATAGAAGATCTATCAGATATCCTTGAAAATGTGAATGATGAAGAGAGATACTATAAGGCAAATATAGCTTTGGCTATGGCAAACGTAGAAGCTAAGAGCCTAGCTCTAGTAGCTCAAGTAGCAGCAGCTGCAAAGGCAGCATCTAACTGGTATACATTTGGCTTTAGCGTAGGAGTAGCAGCTAGTGTAAATGGCCACAAATCAAAATCAAACTCAAATGAAGTAATCTCTAATCCGTCAAATTTAATGGCAAATAACATCAAGATACTAACTCCAAATGATACAACTATTACTGGTTCAAATTTAAGTGCCAATAATCTAATAGATATAAATACAAACAACTTAAACATAAACTCTAGCAAAAATACCTATACATCAGAAAGCAAAGATAAGAGCATAGGTGGAACTATGAGATATACTATGTATGGTGGCGGTGGCGGAAGTGCTGGGCTTAACTACTCTACTAGCAGCAGCGACACTGAAAGTCTAACAAACAACAACTCTCATCTTTACTCGGCTAAAGATATGAATATAAACACAGCTAATGACGCAACCATCAAAGGAGCAAATTTAAGAGCTGATGAGAGATTAAATTTAAAAGTAGGAAATAACCTAAGCTTAGAGAGTGTAAGAGACAAATACGCATACAACGAAAGAGGATATAGTGTAGGTGTTGGCATAGGATTTAGTAGTGATAAATCACCAAACTCAAGCTTTGCTAATCCATCTAGCACAAAAGCAACTAGCACCAATGCAAATTTCTCTAGATCAAGCTCAAATACAATAACTAAACAAACCGTACTCTCATCTATAACAGCCAATGAGCTAAACGTAGAGGTAGGCAAAAACACCCATCTAAAAGGATCACTTCTAGCAGCAGGAGAGTATGATAAAGATAATACCTTTATAGATAACCACAACCTAAATTTAAAAACAAATACCCTAAGCTATGAGAACCTATCAAATACAAGCTATGCTAAAGGAACAAACTTTAGTATAGGAGCTAACTATATCCTAGAAGATAAAAATAATAAAGATAGCAAATCAAATAACAATCAAGAAGATAAATTTACAGGTCTTAAATCAATAGATCTATCTAACCATAGAAATTTAAGCTACAGCTTATCTAAAAACCTAGCAACTCTAGGTAGTGGCAACATAGAGATAGCAGATAAAGATAACTCTGATGATCTAACAAGACTAAATAGAGATACTACTAAACTAACAAAAGATCTAGTA
>JAHADO010000279.1 GCA_018375265.1 Campylobacter concisus
GTCTTCTTCATAGTGAGTATCTTTGTTGTAGATAAAATCTGTCCCTTGAATTTTTGTAGTAATCATATTTTCTTTATCATTCATAATTTTAGTCTCCTTTTCTACATCAGGCTCTATAATGCGTTTTTAAGGCTTATTTTTATCTTAACCATAGTCTGACACCTCTTTTATGATTAAACCCTTAAAAACACCTTTTATAGGCTGTCGCTGTCTTCATAGTTGGTTGAATAGGTTCTATGGCTTTTATTTTGATTATTTTTCTGTGATAGCTTTTCTTTATCCTGTTCATACCAATTCATACCAATTAAGGATTGTTACATAGTGGTCTTTGTAGTCTGTGCCTTTACTTTTGATATATCTTAATAGCTTTTCAGTCATTGTATCTGTATGACCTTTCAGCCTATCTTTTAGATTTTGGTATTTTTCATCGGTTAAATGAATATTTTGATACTCTCCATAAAGGGACACTGGGGCAACCTGTTCTATTCTCCTCTTATCTAATCTACCCTTAACTATACTATGCGGACAAACGGTTGACACTTGGTTGTCATTTGGTATACCAAGATTTTCAACCTTGATATATGCTCCATTTTCCGTTTGCGTTATACTTTGCTTTTCTTCAAGATACATCGTTTCTTTTCGTCTGTCATTTCTGATGTAGTTATTTATCTTCCAATAGGTAATGACTATAACCCCTCTTTAAAAGACAATTACAAAACCTTTTGTAATTAGAATTTTTAAGTCATCATCATCTGCCCTCATAGATAGATGAAAATACAGGCATTGGCTACTTAATGGCATATCCAAAAATAAGTCGCTATCCACTATCTTTATTGAAAACATCCTTTTATCTGCCATTTTTCTCTCCTATCTTTTGTTATGAAAATGTAGCAACAAATCGTTACTCCTTTTATCTTTTAAGGAAGTCGTGTTTCACTACCCCCTTTGATTAGTACTGTCTTTGATTTAGGTACACTCCCATTTTGGGAATGTGGCATTTGTCATCTTCTTATTTTTCTTTTGTTGTTTTAGATGTCGGTCTTAAAAATACTTTTGCTTTTCTATAAACTGAATGAGCGTTTTGAAACGGTACAATAGAAAAAGCCGACTTTTGTTGTTTCAGTATGTCGGCTTAATGTAAGCTATCTGTTTCAAATTTTTATTGTCAAGGGTGAGCGATAGTGAATGTGCTTTACCCTTGATGATAAAAAAGCGAATGAATTATATTCAGTTGTCTTTTGCCTTTAATACGGAAAAATGCTTCGGCTTTTTTCTTTGCTCCCCGCAAGGGTAAAAGCACCGCAGGTCGCAAGGACACCTAAAGGGTGTATAATTGCGCCCTTAGAAAATCTAAGGGAATTACAATTATACTATGTCCTTGCGTTTCTTAGTCTTTTTGAAATGCTCTTTGCAAAATAGCCTTTATTTCTTCATTACTTTTCTCGCTTGCTCCCTCAATTAAACTTTCTAAGATTGCTCCTCGCTCTATCAATCTATGGTTTCGCTTTTTTCTTTCTTCAAGGCTCGTTTGCTTTCTGATTTTCTTTTCCTGCTTTTTAAGCTGAGATAGTTTCTTTTCATATTTTTTTTCTTCTTACTTGCTTTCAATCTTTTCTTTTACTTTTTCTAATTCTGTTTTTATTGTCCATAAATTTCATCTCCTTTCAAGTTTTTTTCATAAGAAAAGACGATAGATGTTTTACTTTCTATCGTCTTGAATCTGTATTATTCAGCTCGACAAACTGAAATTTGACTTACTTCTTGTATTTCTCAACGATTATGCCTGCTACAATACCTACAATAAATCCCGCCGTAGTAACAGCCGAAAACTTAAACTTACCCCAAAGAGAAGGAAGCGCAGAAATCGCAAGTGCATACCAAAACAGATTACTACTGAGCAACCAACCATATAAATAACTATGCTCACCAGTTGAAATATTAGTAAATAGCCAACCAATCAAGTTGCTCTCACCAATATATCACCAGATATACAGCTATGTATCCCAATGTTATATAAACATTTTTCTTTCTCAAGTATAATCACAATCCTTTGTCAAACGGGAATTTTATTTTCCTGTCACTCGTTTATAGGATCATAGTCGGAAGGGACAGGTGCTACTATACTTACAAAGATGATATCCTCATCTCCAGTATTTTTTGCTCCGTGGCAGGAGTCTTTCTTCGATACTATGACATGGCCTTTCTTGAATGGAACCTCTTCATTAGGCTGGGGGTAGAATATTCCCTCTCCCTGAAGGACGATCCATATATCGTCGGAATTGTGGTGATAGTGCTTTTGCAATGTCTGACCGGGTTTGATAACCCAGACCGATCCGCCTGTAGATTCTGTCTGATAAAACGGTGTTCTGACAGCCTTTTCCGGATCCTCTTTTTTTACAAGGTCCATGCAATAGATTCTCTGTTCGCTCATGATTATTTGCTCCTTTGTATTCCATAGTTTAATCGAAAAAATGCGATTTAATGATATACCGACAAATTCTAATTTGTCTACTTCTTTATGTTTTTTAATCTCTCATCATA
>JAHADO010000280.1 GCA_018375265.1 Campylobacter concisus
ACTATTGCGCGCCTTGAAAAAGAGTATTATGAAGCGATAAATGCAGCAAAAGCTGTTATAAATTTCAAGGACATTAAAGACAAGCAAAGGGCGCTAAACGTGGCAAATGAGAAAAAAGCTGCCATCGTTAAGCCTAAAAAAACTGAGCGCGAGAGCCTAAAAGTAGGCGATAGAGTGAAATATGAAAATATAAAAGGCACGGTTTTAAGCATCTCTAAAAATGACGCGATGATCGAGTCAAATGGCATAAATTTACGTGTGCCACTCGAGCTTTTAAGAAAAAATGGCAACGAAGTAGTCTTGCCTAAAAAAGGTGGTGTAAGTTTAAGTGTAGATAAGCCAAAAACGGCCTCGCTCTCGCTTGATCTGCATGGCATGAGAGCTGACGAGGCGATAGCAAAGCTTGATAAATTTATCTCAGATAGTCTTGTTATGGGATTTGATGAGGTTAGCGTATTTCACGGCATCGGCACGGGTAAGCTAGCCTTTGCAGTCAAGAATTTCTTAAAAGAGCATCCAAGTGTGAAAGAATTTTTTGACGCACCAGCAAACCAAGGCGGGTACGGCGCAAAGATCGTTAAACTTTGAACTAAATTTTTAATTAAAAAATGAAAGAAATTTTTTATTTAGCTTGGATATAATCCAGTAGAAAAATTTAAATTTAAGAAAGGAAGTTTAAACTTTATGCCAGGTGACGAATCGCAAAAAAAGCACTTTAGTACGGTAAAAATAGTCGCTTTGGTCGTGGTTTTGCTTTTTGCATTTTTCTTAACTGAAAATTTAATCGTCTATTCGTATAAATACAACAACGCACTCTCTACAAACAACTTTGGCCTCAAAAAAAAGACCGAGTATCTAACATATCAATATGTAAATTATCTTAAAAATATAAGTAAATTTAACATTATAGATTTTCAAAATTATATAACCGATAACGCTTTTGGCGAAGTCTTTTTGCTAAAAGAAAATGGTAAAAATGGCTTTAAGATAGAGGCGTCTTCAGAAACTAGCCTCGTAAATAAAGACTACGAAGACAAGAGCTGTGGCGACATCTATTCGCATGATTTTCAAAAGGATTATTTCAAGGCTGAAATTTTGCCAGAAAATAGCGCCAAAGTATGTATGTTTGTTGCCGTAAATGACTATATTTTAGGCTTTAAAGCGCATATCGATCAAAGGATAACTGGCACTAGCGACCCATTTTATTTTCAGTGGCTGATAAAAAATATGACTGTCACTTTGATCTTAAGCTCGATTGGTCTATTTTTAGGGCTTGCGGTCTGTCTTTGGTTTGTATTTAAGTATCTAAACATCAAATTTGACTATCTAAAAGTAAAAGAAGAGAGCACTACTAAGATCGCCCAGCTACAAGAGAAGCTATATATCGATCCGATGACTGGGCTTTTTAACAAGGCAGCGCTCATAAAAGATGTGAGCGAGTATAAATATCCAAAAGTGATACTTATGGATATCGATGATTTTGGCAAGATGAACGACTACTACGGCAAATACGTTTGCGATCAGATACTAAAACAGATGGCAAATCTCATCAAAGAATTTGCAAAAAATGAGAATATGAAGGCTTATTGTATCGAGGCGGACAGATTTGCTTTGGTCGAAGATAATAACGACTTTATCGACAGATACGAAGAGCTAGCTGAAAATTTACTAGATATCTTTAAAGGCAGGATGCTTAGCATAAAAGATGAAAATGGCGTAGAGGTCGATGATATAGAAATTCACAACACCATAGGCTTTGCGCTTGATAGCGACCAGACCTTAAGAAAGGCAACCATCGCGCTAAAATCAGCTAAGACGCTTGATAAAGACTATGTTTGCTACTTTAAAGGGCTAAGTCAAAAAGATGAATACGCAAATCAGATCGAGCGCTCAAAGCTGATTCAAAACGCTACGATAAATGATAACATTGTGCCGTATTTTCAGCCGATATTTGACGAGAAAAAGATCCCTATAAAATATGAATGCTTGATAAGAATTTTAGACCGCGACGACGTCATCTCGCCAAGCGTATTTTTAGATATCTCAAAGCGTATCAAGCGTTATGCAGACCTTGAAAAACAGCTCATTAAAAAGTGCTTTGAGCACCTCACTGAAGATCCAAATTTGGTTCTTTCTATAAATTTAAGCAGCCGAGATATGATAGATGGCGACGTTAGCGCACTTGTTTTAAATTTACTAAACAAGCACAATGTCGCTGGCAGGATAGTTTTTGAGATAGTCGAAGACGAGGAGCTAAAGAGTGCTGAGCGCGTCTCAGTCTTTGTTGAGCGTGCAAAGAGCATGGGCGCTATGATAGCGATCGACGACTTTGGTTCTGGTTACTCAAATTTCTCTTACATCATAAAGATCAAGCCAGACTACGTGAAGATCGACGGCTCTATCATCAAAGATATCGATATCAATAAAGACTCATACGCCATCGCAAGCGCGATCGTGGCATTTGCAAAGGATCTTGGCATAAAAACGATCGCAGAGTATGTTCATTCTAAAGAAATCTTTAACGTCTGTAAGGAGATAG
>JAHADO010000281.1 GCA_018375265.1 Campylobacter concisus
CCTATAGATAGGTTTTATGCAGGCTTTTTTGATAGTTTATTTATTTTTTCTTTGGTCTCAATATTTTTTATCAAAAATAATTTTTACAAATTTTTTATCATAGTTTTTAACATTATTGTTAGTTTAATTTTTATTTTGCTTACAGGTGCTAGGGGCTCATGGCTTGCACTTGTCCTAAGCTTGATGGTTGTGTTGGTTCTAACTTTTAAAAATGAAAAAATTAATCTTATAAATAAAAAATCCATGATATTTTGCCTATTTTTACTTGCCGCCTCTGCTTGCGTCTATCATAACTCTACGCTTTTGCAGTTAAAAGTTGCTCAAGGATTTTATACTTCTGGTAGAGGAGATATTTTAACAAAGAGGTTGCCGCTTCTTCTTAACTCTGATAGAGCTTATATAGGTATAGGCTTTGGTGGTAAACAATATACTAAATTTTTAAATGACAAAAATGTTAATAATGATGACCTTGGCCCAACTGGTGTAGGCGCTGATGGAACTAAGTATCCGCATCATGACGAGCCAGTATTTATTGGCCAGTATTATCATTACGGTGTAGTAGGTACTGCTTTTTTTGTTGCGCTTGTTTTTTATATGCTTTTTGTCTCTTTTAAAAGGTATTTGTCAAACAACAAATTTTATATAGCAATATTTGGAAGCATACTTTGCACTTATATATTTAGGGGATTATTTGAAACTATGTACTTTACTCATCTTTATGTAATGCTTGGTCTTTTTATAGTATTTTTGTGCAAAAACAAGGAGTGATTTATGAAACTGTTTTACATATATCCAGAACAAATTCCGCAAGGTAATGCAAGAGAGATAGCAATACTAAATACATTTTTTGAGCTTAGTAATATGTGCGATGCTAAGCTGATCCTACCGCAGTCTCCTTTAAATTTAAATGAGGTAAATGAGAAATTCGCTTTAAAGCTAAAAGCTAATGACATATTGTTTGTAAGAAAAAAGATCTTGTTTTTAAAAAGTAATAAAATTTTTAATTTCTTTCTAAAAAAAATAATAAATAACTACTCAAATAAAGACGCAATATTTTATACGAGACATTTAAAGATAGCTAAATTTTTACTAGAAAATAAAATGCCAGGTCAAAAGGTTGTATTTGAAGCGCATGAGTGTTTTACTTTGGGTAACAAAGCACTTTATGATATGGAAAAAGAGATACTACAAAATGCCGATTTTGTATTTTCGCACAATAGCAGTACGCTAAATGAGCTTAAAAAATTTTTTGGCTTACAAATAGCAAATTCGGCAGTTGTTTATAACGGTTGTAAGCAAGATTCTGATTTTAAGAAGAAAGATTTTGATTTTTCAAGTATAAACTATTATGGCTCATTTTTGTTATGGAAAGGCCTTGATTTGATGCTAGATTTTGCCTTAAAAACTAGTATAAAACTAGAACTTTATGGCAAAAATAGTGGAAATAGTTTTATGACTTTAAAAAACACTCTTAAAGAAAGAGAGATTGAAAATTTGGTATGTTTTAAAGGACTGTTGCCTCAAAATGAAGTTGTAAAAAGTCTTATTGAAAACAATACTATTTTGATAATACCTAGTGTAAAAAGTGATTATTCGCTTTATAGCACTCCATTAAAACTTTTTGAATATATGGCAAATTCAAATGTCGTCTTAGCTCCAAATTTTCCACCAGTTGCTGAAATAGTAAAAGATGGCGAAAACGGTTTTTTATATGAAGCGGGTGATGAAAAAAGTTTAGAAGAGAAATTTAACCATATAAAGACTTTAGGTAATAAAGAGCTAAATAAAATTTCAAAAAATGCCTATGAAAGTATGAGTAAAAATACTTGGCAAAATAGAGCTATAAAAATAATCAAAGAATTAGAAAAGATAAATTAAATTTTTGAGTGGATTTAAAAGAAAAAGGGGCGAATGCCCCTGGTGTTATGCAGCTGGATAAACAGATACTTTTTTTCTGTTTTTATCAAGTCTTTCAAATTTTACAAAGCCATCGACTAATGCAAAAATAGTGTGATCTTTGCCAAGACCTACGTTATTTCCAGCGTGAGTTGCTGTTCCTCTTTGGCGGATGATTATATTTCCAGCACGAACGAACTCGCCACCAAATTTCTTAACACCTAATCGGCGTCCGATACTATCACGGTTATTTTGGGTTGAACCTTGACCTTTTTTGTGTGCCATATCTTATCTCCTTAAGCTGCGATACTTACGACTTTTACACGTGTAAATTGTCTTCTAAAGCCGCGTTTTAGTTTTGAGTCTTTACGTCTGCGTTTTTTGTAGATAACTACTTTTTTGTCTTTGCCTTCATTAACGACCTCAAGAACAACTTTTGCACCCTTAACAAATGGCGCACCTACCTTTACTTCGCCGTCATTTACAGCTAAAACTTCTGTAATCTCAACGGTTGATTTAGCTTCAGCGCTAAAGTGATCTAGCTTAAGGAACTCGCCCTCGCTAACACGATATTGCTTACCGCCATGCTTAAATATAGCGTATTTTGACATACTCTACCTTTCTAAAATTTGG
>JAHADO010000282.1 GCA_018375265.1 Campylobacter concisus
TTAAAATTTCTTCAAATTTCGCCTCACATCCAGCTTTTAATTTTACATTTACATAAAATCCTACCATTTGTCTATCCTTTAATATTTTTTTGACTAAAATAACGCAATTTAGACGCAAGTTTGCGTATCACATTACAAGGCCTTTTCATGACAAGATGATACAAAATACTAAATTTATAACTCATAAAACCAACCAAAAACAGTAAATTTAACCAAAATCGGAGAGAAAATGAAAAGACGAGACTTTTTGAGACTTGGTGCCTTAAGCGCAGCAAGCCTTCAAGCAAAAGAGCTTGACGGAGCAGCTCAGGCGCTCTTTGACAAGCAAAGCGGGCTAAGTGCAAACAAATTTGGCCCATTTTATGTAAAAACTATCGCAGGTCGCGTGGTTGAGACTGAGCCATTTGAGGGCGATGCGTGCCCAAATGAGCTAAACAACGCACTTCTTGATCATATCCAAAATGAAAGCCGTGTAAAATATCCATTTGTTAGAAAGAGCTTTTTGGCTGACCCAAACAACCCAAAGCCAGAGCTTCGCGGCAAAGAGGAGTTTGTGCGCGTTAGCTGGGATGAGGCGATAAAACTAAGTGCGAAAATTTTAAAAGAAAATTTTGATAAATACGGCGCTGAAGCGATCTACGGACAGGTTTATCAGTGGGGCAGCCTTGGCAAAGTTGGTCACAGCCAAAAGACCGCAAAGAGGCTACTTAACGTGCTTGGCGGCTATGTAAATGAGCTTGGTGGCTACTCATACGGCGCAGCGACTGTCATCTTGCCTCACATCACTGGCTTTATCGATCCAACACTCGCGCCAACAAAGTGGGAGGCTATCTTAAAAAATGCCAAAACGATCGTATTTTGGGGCACAAACCCAGTCGTTTCAAACAAGATCGCCATTGGCGTGCCACTTCACAACTCATACAAATACTACGATGAGATCAGAAAAAAGGGCGAGAGCGGCGAGATGAAAATTTATAGCGTCGATGTTTATCACAACGAAAGCGCAAGATATTTTGGCGCAAAGTACCTTGAAGTCGTGCCTTGCACCGATACGGCGATGATGATAGGTATGTGCAACTACCTTTTTGAAAAGGGGCTTTACAGTAAAGAATTTATAGAAAAATACACCGTTGGCTTTGATAAATTTAAAGAGTATATGCTTGGCACAAAAGACGGGGTCAATAAAAACCTAGCTTGGGCAAGCAAAATTTGTGGCGTGAGCGAGCAAGAACTGGCGAAATTTAGCGAGGATCTAGCCAAAAACGACTCAGTCATAGTTAGCGGCTACGCCATACAAAGGCAAGATCACGGCGAGATGGCCTACTGGGCACTTGTGACGCTAAATGCGATGCTTGGACACATCGGCAAAGAGGGTTGCGGCTTTGTCACAAATGACGGCATGCACAAAAATGCTGATGAAAGCTTCATAGCGCCTAAACTAGCGGCTTTTGAGACGAAGGTGCCACAAAAATTCATTGATAGCGGTCTTGTGCCAAAGACTAAGGGTTATGAGCTTCCAAACTCAAGGCTCATAGACGCGCTTTTAAGCCCTGGTAAGGAGATAACTAGAAATGGCAAGAGCTACAAGCTACCAAAGATCAGAGTGATGTTTAACGCCAATGGCTCGACATTTACGAGACATCCAGAGACTAATAGAGCTATAAAAGCTATGCAAAAAGTTAGCGCTATCATCACTTGCGAGCCATTTTGGACGAGCACGGCAAAACTAAGCGACATCGTCCTGCCAGCTGCGCTTGAGTGCGAGCGAACGGACATCGAGATGGCAAACTCAACTAGCGAGTATCTCTTTGCCATTAAGCCACTTGTCACGCCATTTGGCGAGAGCAAAAGCGACTTCGAGATCGCAAGGCTTATCGCAAAAGAGTGGGGCAGAGAAGAGGCGTTTAGCGAGGGCAAAAGCGAGCTAGAGTGGGTTAAAGAAATTTACGAAGATGCCGTTAAAAAGGCTGCTGGGCTTGGGTATGAGAGCATGCCAAGCTTTGATGAGTTTTGGGATAAGGGTTATTTTAGATTTGACAAGGTCGATGAGAAAAAACGCTACTTTACAAACTATAAGAAATTCCGCGACGACCCAGTGGCAAATCCGCTAAAAACGCCATCTGGCAAGATAGAAATTTACTCTGAAACGGTCGCTGGCTTTGGCTATGATGACTGCCCACCGCATGCGACGTGGCTTGAGCCGTTTGAGTGGCTAGGCGCAAAAAATAAAAAATATCCTATCGCCATCAGCGGCGCGCACTCTAAATTTAGACTTCACTCGCAGCTAAATAACTCTGTGCTTCGCCATTTTAACGAGATCGTAGAGCGCGAGCCAGTGCTCATAAACCCAAAAACAGCCGAGGCTAGAGGGATAAAAATGGGCGGCGTGGTGAAAATTTACAACGACAGGGGCGAAATTTTGTGTGGTGCATTTGTGACCGAGGACGTGCCACAAAACGTCGTCATCGTGAGCGAGGGCGCTTGGTACGACCCAGATGTGCCAGGCGAGAAGAGCCTTT
>JAHADO010000283.1 GCA_018375265.1 Campylobacter concisus
AGTTTATTTTGCTGATGGCGCGAGGATCATCTCAGTAGCATTTGCAAAAACTGCACCTTTTGATATCAAAGTGATAAAAGAGGGCAAAAACGGCAAATGGAACGAGGTAGAAACCACAGTTTTTGTTCAAAAAGATGGCTTTAGCACTGATGTAAATGCGATGTTTGCAAAAGCTGATAAGATGTATAAAGAGAGCTGTGGCGTTTGCCATGCGTTGCCTCAAACTACACACTTTAACGCAAATCAATGGCCGTCACTTCTAAAATCAATGATCGGCAGAACCGCAATAGAGAAAAAAGACGAGTGGCTAGTTATCGAGTACCTACAAAAACACTCATCTGACGTAAATTTAGGCAAATAAGGAGAAAAAATGAACGAGAATAGACGAGATTTTCTAAAAAAAGGTGCAACAGCAATCGCAGCTACACCTTTGCTTTCAAGCGTAACAGCTTCAAATTTGTTTGCTGATGAGGTTAAAAAAGGCGTTGTAAAAAATGGCGAAACTCTTACAGCTGCTCACTGGGGCATGCTAAAAGTGACAACTAAAAATGGCATCGCTGTAAAGTCAGAGCCTATCCAAAAAACAAGTGAAATTTACAACCCACTTCAGCACTACACACCAGATATGATCTATAAAAGTCGTATCAAGCATACTATGGTAAGAAAGAGCTACCTAGAAAACCCAGATAGCCCAAAACCAGAGCTTCGTGGCATCGATGAGTGGGTCGAGGTGCCTTACGAAGAAGCGATCAAGCTAGTTGCTAAAGAGCTTAAAAAAACAAGAGCGCAAAAAGGCTTACAAAGCGTTTTTGCAGGTAGCTACGGCTGGAAATCAAGCGGCAATGTGCATAACTCAATAATTTTACTTCATAGATTTATGAATCTTAGTGGCGGCTTTGTTGGCTCGCTAGGTGACTATTCAACAGGCGCTAGCCAGATCATCATGCCTCACGTTGTAGGTAGTATCGAGGTCTATGAGCAGCAAACTAGCTGGCCAGTAGTGCTAGAAAACTCAAAAGTCGTAGTCATCTGGGGCGCAAACCCACTTGCGACACTTCGCATAGCTTGGACAGCGACTGATGAGCAAGGCTTTAAATACTTTGAAGAGCTAAAAAACAAAAAAGATATCAAAGTGATCGTGATCGATCCTATCAGGTCTGAAACAGCACAATACTTCGACAAAGCTCAGTGGATCGCTCCAGTGCCAAACACCGACACAGCGATGATGCTAGGCATGATGCACTACCTATATGAAAGTGGCAAATACGATAAAGAATTTATCGAAAACTATACTTATGGCTTTGATAAATTCCTCCCATATCTACTAGGCAAGACAGACAACACTCCTAAAAATTTAGAGTGGGCGAGCAAAATTTGTGGTATCGACAAAGATACCTTAAAAGAGCTAGCTGATACATTTGTAAGCAACCGCACGATGCTAATGAGTGGCTGGGGCATGCAGCGCGCTCATCACGGCGAGCAACCACACTGGGCGATGGTGACACTTGCAGCTATGATCGGTCAGATCGGACTTCCTGGTGGGGGATTTGGCTTAAGCTACCACTACTCAAACGGCGGCGCACCAACATGCAAGGGTGCAGTCATCGGCGGTGTAAATAGCGCAAGTGTGGGTAAATTTAACGAAAAAGGCGAATTTATCGGCACTGATACAGGCGAATTTGACAAACACGGTCGCTTCGTCGCAAAGGCAGCTGCAGTAGCAGGCACAGGTCAAAGCTGGCTACAAAAAGCAACTGACTACGCTTTTCCAGTAGCTCGTATCGCTGATGCGTTGCTTCACCCTGGCAAAGTGATAGATCACGACGGTAAGAAGATCACCTACCCAGACATCGACTTTATCTACTGGGTCGGCGGCAACCCACTTGTGCATCACCAAGATACTAATACAAATTTAAAAGCGTGGAGAAAGCCAAGAACAGTTGTCGTTCACGAAGCTTACTGGACACCAACAGCAAAGATGGCTGATATCGTCTTTCCAGTCACAACAGAGTATGAGAGAAACGACATCACGATGACAGGGGACTACTCAAATATGAACATCGTGCCTATGAAACAAGTCGTTGAAAAATACCGCGAAGCAAAAGATGACTATCAAATTTTCACTGACCTTTGCAAGGCTTATGCTAAAAATTTAGCCATCGCCTACACAGATAACGGCAAAGACGAGTTTGACTGGATCAAAGAGTACTATGACGCAGCCTACGCTCAGGTCAAGGCTGTGCCAGAGCTTGCAAGCGATATGAAGCCATTTGAAGAGTTTTGGAATGAAAACAAACCAGTCACATTTGCCTCATCTCAAGATAGTGATAGTTGGGTAAGACTTGGCGAATTTAGAGAAGATCCTGTGCTAAACGCTCTTGGAACGCCTAGCGGTCTTATCGAAATTTACTCAGATACGATCGAGAAAATGGGCTATGATGACTGCAAAGCGCATCCAACTTGGTTTGAGCCGATCGAGTGGCTAGGCATGAAAGATAAACCTGCAAAATACCACA
>JAHADO010000284.1 GCA_018375265.1 Campylobacter concisus
AAGTCCTCGACAAACTCGTTTATAAGCCTTAGCGCGACCTTTCTTTGAGGACTAACAACACCTGCTACATAAGAGCTCGTATGCACCGGCACATCGCCTTTTGAGTGAGCAAAGAGCACGTAGGCATTTTCTTTTTTGGCTCTCTCCTGCCAAGCATCTAGCCATTTTTTAAGGATCGGCTCATAGATATCAAAGCTAAGCGCCGAAATTCCGCCCTCTTCTCTTACTATGCCCACAAAAGTGATGAGCGCGCCGCAGTTTTTATCTTTAAATTTATCATACCACTCGTTTGTGATGCTTTGAACGTCCAAGCTTCCATTATAAATTTGCATCTTAGCCTCCACAAACTGGTGGCAATATAGAAATTTTATCGCCCGTTTTTAGAGCGAAATTTATATCACTTACGATCTCGTCATTTACAGCCACAGCGCAGATATTTAGCCACTTCTTAAGCTCTTCTTTCTCACTTATTGCCGCTTTTACCTCGCCTAAATTTTTTGCCTCTACTTTTATACTCTCAAGCCCGATAGGCCCAAGAAATTCGATCTCTACCACATTTTATCCTTTGAAATTTTTGCTGATTTTACTTAAAAATAAATTTAGATATACTTATTTGAAAATTTGCAAAAGAGAAAAAAATGAACGAAATTTTAAAAAGCATAAAAACCCCAGCCTACGTCTGCGAAGAGGCAAAAGTTCGTAAAAATTTAGAGCTTTTAAAGTATGTAAAAGAGCAAAGCGGAGCTAAAATTTTAGTAGCGCTCAAAGGCTTTGCATTTAGCGGAGTGATGGACATGGTGGGCTCATACCTTGACGGAGCGACTTGCAGTGGGCTTCATGAGGCTAAATTTGCAAGCGAATACGTAAAAGGCGAGATCCACACGTATAGTCCAGCCTTTAAAGATGAGGACTTTGATGAAATTTTAAAAATTTCAAAGCACATCACGTTTAACTCTTTTGCTCAGTGGCAAAAATTTAAAGGCATTGCCCTGCAAAATGGCGTTATCTGCGGCCTGCGCGTAAATCCAGAGGTTTCGCTCGCGCCGACTGATAGCTACAACCCATGCGGTAAATTTAGCAGGCTTGGCATCACGAGGGCAAATTTTAAGCCAGAGCTTCTTGATGGCATTAGCGGGCTTCATTTTCACGCGCTTTGCGAGGAGAGTGCTAGCAGCTTGCAGACCGTGCTGGAGGCATTTGAGGAGAAATTTGGCGAGTTTATACCAAAGATGAAGTGGATAAATATGGGCGGCGGCCACCACATCACGAGGGCTGATTACGACGTGGAGCTGCTTATAAATATCATTAGGCGCTTTCGCGAAAAATACGGCGTAGAGGTCTATCTGGAGCCTGGCGAGGCTGTGGGCTGGCAGACTGGCTTTTTGATAAGCAGCGTGCTTGACATCGTGCACAACGAGAAAGATATCGCCATCCTTGACACCTCAGCTGAGGCGCACATGCCAGATACCGTGCTCATGCCTTACCGCCCAGCCGTTAGAGGCGAGAGTGAAAACGGCAAATTTGCTTATAGATTTGGCGGCAATACCTGCCTAGCTGGCGATATAGTGGGGCTTGAAGCGGGCGATGCGGAGTATAAATTTGATAGCGAGCTTAAAATTGGCGACCAAGTCATATTTGAAGATCAAATTCACTATACCATCGTCAAAAACACGACATTTAACGGCATAAAACTGCCTGATCTGCTGCTTTTAAAAGAAAATGGCGAGGTTAAAATGATCCGTGAATTTGGATACGAAGAGTATAGGCGCAGAAACTAGGCTGAAATCTATTTTTAAAGGTAAATTTGGCTTTTAAATTTAGGTCAAATTTATCTGGCTTGCAAATTTTGCTAAAAGGGCTTTAAACTGCTTAAATTTAAAAATTTATCTTGAAGCTATTTTTCGTTTTCAAAATTTAAACTTATTAAATTTGGCAAATTTAAAGCCAGACTGCAAACTAATTTAAATTTATTATCTACAAATTTTATCTTGACACTTTTTGCTAAAGCCATCTTAGCTTGCTATCTTTTTTAAAATTTAGTAGATTTCTGACTTTATCAAAAAGTCACAAGCTATTTTAAATTTAATACCCATAAATTTTGGCAAATTTATCTATTTTGGAGTTTTTTTGCCAGTTGTATTCGGTCTCGTTTGCGATCTTTTGGGCTAACTCCTTACCAAAATGATCGCTGATAAAGCCAAGCGCCATATCCATGCCAGCAGCCACGCCTGAAGCTGTGTAAAATTTACCTGCCCTCACCCACCTAGCGCGCTCTTGCCATTTTACCGCCTCGCCGCAACTTTTTACCCACTCAAGCGATCTTTTATTTGAGGTAGCCTTTAGTCCGTCAAGCTCTCCGGTGCGAGCGATGAGTGCCGAGCCAGTGCATACACTTAGGCAAATTTGAGATGCCAAAACGCACTCTTTAAGTCTCAAAATAAACTCACTATCATTTACAAGCGTCCTCGTGCCTTGACCTCCAGGAAGCAGCAAAACGCTCTCTTTTGGCATCTT
>JAHADO010000285.1 GCA_018375265.1 Campylobacter concisus
GTTTTTGATAATAGGAGAAACAATGAAAGAATTTGGCTTTTATAACGATTTTGACGACGCTTTGATGCTAAATGAGCAGATAGAGATCAACAACGAAAATGGCGACTATCTAGTCTCAAACTCTCCAAAACTAAAAGCAAACATCATCGCCCCTGAGATAAATTTCTACCTTAAAAATACCACCGCAAGCGTCTTAGAAAAAGCCAAAAACACACTTTTACTCTACGAGGCAAGAGCGAGCGCCTTTGACATGGCAAAGGATGTGGATTACGAAAAAGAGGTCGGCAAAAATGTCGTCATAGTAAGCAACTCAGGCCGCGAAGAGCTAGCAAATTTACTAAAAGAAAATGGCTACAAAGTGATCGAGCTCACGCACTTTGAGGTTAAATTTATATATGGCGCAGCTGGCGAGCTAAGCGTTTTGGTGCTTAGAGCAAATGATGAATTTGAGGTTGATTGCGACTTTTTCTTAGTTGAAAACGCAAGGGATTATATGCTAAAGCAAAGCGGCTGCTACGAAATTTCAGGGCTAAAAGATGAAAAAGTGCTTGAAATTTTAAACGCAAAAAGTCCAAAATTTAGATACAAAAGCTTTACTCAATACGACTCATCAATCTGCCAGTATCACGAGCGCAGGACTGAAATTTGCGGACGTTGCGCCGAGGTTTGCCCAACGGTTGCCATCCTAAAAGAGGACGAGACAAAGCACCTTGTCTTTTCGCAGATAGACTGCACAAACTGCGGAAACTGCATCAGCGTCTGCCCTAGCGGCTCGCTAGACTCAACGCTCATGCCACAAAGCTCGTTTGCCACTATCGCTAAGCTTTACAAAGATAAGGTCGCTCTCATCGTATCTGAGGAGATAAATTTAGAAGAGCTTAGCGTGAGCCTACCGCAAAATGTCCTACCTTTTGTCATCCTAGCCCCACATCTGCTAAGCCAAACGCACTTTTTGACGCTTCTTCAAGAAAGTGGCGCAAGTGTGATTTTATATAGCAAGAGCCTTGGCAAGGGCGAAAAGGACGCCATTAGTATAGTAAATCAAATTTATGAGCTTAAATTTAAAGAGCAAGCGATACACCACGCAAAAGACAAGGCTGAGCTTGAAAGCGCACTTAAAAAAGCAAAACTAATAGACGGCTCTCAGCACTCGATCAACGAATACGCACTGCCAAAGAGAGAAATTTTTGCCAAAAGGCTTGAGTTGATCGTAGGTGAGAACGATCTTGGCGTCGTAAAAAGCGGCGAGATGATAAGATATGGCGAGGTTAAGATAAACGCTGAAACTTGCACGCTCTGCCTTAGCTGTGTTGGCGCTTGTAATGTAAGCGCTTTGGTGGCTGATAAGAAGACAAATTCGATTTTATTTAACCCAAGCGTCTGCACCGCCTGTGGCTACTGCGAGCTAAGCTGCGCTGAGAAAAACACTATCTCGCTTGAGGTTGGCAAGCTAGCACTTAAGCCTGAGACCTTCGTCTATAGCGAGCTTGCGCATGATGAGCTATTTGCCTGCGTGGAGTGCGGAAAAGAGTTTGCGACTAAAAAGGCGGTTGAAAAGATCGCATCGATCATGCAGCCACGTTTTGGCAACGACAGAGCTAAGATCAAGTCACTTTACTGCTGCGCTGACTGCAAGGCAAAGATCATGGTGCAAGCCCAGCTAAATGCAATGAAAGAGGATTTATTAAATGGATAAAAATATCATAAAAGCAAGGTCATATTTTTACGAATTTTTGGCATATCCACTCTTTTTTCACACCAGTGATGAGGGGTTTGCGAGATGGAAAGAGCAGCTTAGCTACCTAGCGCAAAATCCTTTGAGCCAGCAAAGCGCAGAGGCGTTTGCAAATTTAGAAGAATTTAGCTTTAAAGAGCTTGTAAATGAGCAAAATGAGGTTCTTTTTGGCTTTACAAATATCCCTTTAAGCGCCTCATTTTATGAAGAGGGCAGAGACAATGGTGCTGCTAGACTTAGGGTGATACACTGCCTAAACCTTAGCCCATATAGGCGTGATAAGGAGCTTTGCAAAGACAGCGAGGACTACGTTGGCTTTATATTTTTGGCGATGGCTACGTTTTTAAATGACGAATTTAACGATGCAAAAAATATCAGCGACAAGCTTTTTAGCGAGACTTTAAATTTATTTGTAGATGAGTTTGGCTCGCTACTTTTAGCTCATAAAAATGCAAATTTCTTCCGCTCCTATGCGCTCATCTTAAAAGATTTCATCGAGCTTGAAAGAGCTGTTTTAAGCGTAGAAGCACCTGCTAAGCCACAAGGCGATAGCGTCGCTATGGCAGCACTTAAAAAAGAGCCATTTCAAAGCAAGATGCCAACTATCAAAACCAAACTTCACTGGGAGGAATTCTCCCCAGTCATCTCACACGAGTTTAAAGACTAGTTTAAATTTACTCTTAGCCTAGCTAGGAGTAAATTTAACATCCGCTTAGATCTCACAACTAATCTTAATATTTTTTAACTATCTTAGCCCTTTGGTAGTAAATTTC
>JAHADO010000286.1 GCA_018375265.1 Campylobacter concisus
CATTTTCATTGCCGCTATGAATTTCGCTCATGACCTTGCCTTTTTTAGTGATGAGCTGTTTAAATTTTATAAATTTCTTGCCATCTTGCGAATAGACCTTTGAAATTTCATTTTCACTATCATCTATGTGTGAGCCAGTCGGTGCTACGATCTCGTAGCCCTTGTCTGGGAAAATTTTATACTTACACTTAAAAAACTCGCCATCTTCACTTATAGCATTTACCTGATGAGTGCCCTCTTCTAGGCTGCTCGTGTGATTTTGCGTATCGGTTCGCTCATAAGGTCTATGAACCAAGTAGCCATCTGTAAAGCCGCGATTTTTCAGTGTATTTATCTCATTTTCATAAATTTGCGCGTCAAATTTATCATCCATGGCATCATCTATCGCCATTTTATAGGCTCTTGCTGTGCAGGCTGCGTAGTACTCGCTCTTTGTGCGGCCCTCTATCTTAAAGCTATCAATGACACCGCTATCAACGATCTCTTTGATGTGTGATATGAGGCAAAGATCCTTTGAGTTCATGATGTGAGTGCCGTTTTCGTCCTCTTCTAAGCGAAAAAGCACGCCGCTCTCTTCGTTTTTGGCGTAGAGTTCATATTTAAACCTGCAGTCGTTTGCACAGCTGCCGCGGTTTGACATACGTCCGCTTTGCACTGAGCTTACCAAGCACCTGCCAGAGTAGGCAAAGCACATCGATCCATGGACGAAAATTTCGATATCAAGGGTTGGAATTTCCTCTTTTATCTTTATAACATCTTTTAAATTCATCTCACGTGCCACGACGATGCGTTTTGCGCCCATGTCGTGATAAATTTTAGCGTCCAAAACGTTCATAACGTTTGCCTGAGTTGAGAGGTGTATCTCGATATCTGGAGCGATCTCTTTTGCTAGGCTCATGACGCCTGGAGTTGCGATGATAAAGGCATCTGGCTTCATCGCCGAGATGGTTTGCAAGTGCCTTTTTAGCGGTTCTATCTGAGAGTTAAAAGGAAAGGCATTTATGGTAGCATAAAATTTCTTTCCCTTTTCGTGCGTGTAGTCTATCGCCTCTTTGAATGTTTCAAGGTTAAACTCCCTTGCCGATCTAGTCCTTAGTGAAAAGCTAGCCACCGAGCCATAAACAGCGTCGGCTCCGTATTCAAGAGCGATTTTAAGTTTTGTTAAATTTCCAGCTGGAGATAAAAGCTCAGGCCTTTTTAGCACTATTTTTTACCTAGACTTTCTATCAAGGCTTCGATGTCATCGTTGCTGACAAGGTTTTCAGTCGTTGTATCACCAGCGATATGAACAGCAGATCCCACGCGTTTATCATCATCGATACGACCTTCAAACAATGTATTCATATATTTGCTAAGTGCCCTCATAACGTTGATAACACGCTCGATCTTTTGTCTGTGGATGTCTTGATACTGCATCATATCCATAGCCATCATGATCTCATCTTGTCCCATTTGTAAATTTGAGATGATATTATCGATCGTGCCAAGAAGCGAGTTGTTTTTCTCCAAAGCCTCGCTAAATGCGGCGATATTTGGAAATTTCTCACTTAGCGTTGTAAATAGCTCAACGTTTGAGTTTATCGCGTCTTTTAGGCTATTTGAGTCGCTCTCAGCATCCATAAAAAAGTTATTTATCGTCTCAAGCTTGTCAAACATCTGAGTAGCTTTCTCTTCGCTATCTCTTGTCACATCGTCAAGCTGATGCACCATTTTGTGGTCTTCAGTCGGTGGTGGTGGTGGCCAAACGCCGTCTGCACTCACTCTGTAGTTTTCGCCATGTTTTGAACTATTTGCTTGTGGCTCATCTGCTTTAGCACTCATTGCCTCTGCAACTTCTGCTACCTCGTCTGTTTCCTCTTTGACGTCCGCGACCTCTTGGCTGGCATCTTTAGTATCACCTAAATCATCCTCTAATCCGCCCGCCATAAGCGCGTCAAGTTCCTCTTGGGTCATAAAAGCTCCTAATAAAATTTGCCTTGATTATATAGGATTTAAATAAAAAGAAAGTTTAAAAAGCATGCGTTTATCTTTAAATTTATCAAATTTTTGGTAGCATTTTTGAAAAATAAACGACTTTAAAAGGCTAAAAATGACCGTCGATCTTCACAACCACACACCTCTTTGCAACCACGCAGTTGGCGAACCACTAGAATTTGTGAGATGCGCCATAAAAGCTGGCACAAAATACTTTGGCTTTAGCGATCACGCGCCGATGAACTACGATGAAGCTTATAGGATGAAATTTGAAGAGATGCAAAGCTACGAAGACGAAATTTTACGTTTAAGAGATGAATTTAGCGGTGAGATAGAAATTTTACTTGGTTATGAGATGGACTTTTTAGATGGCTTTATGGATGAGCGAGTTTTTGCTAGAAAGGTTGATTATCTAATAGGCTCTGTGCATTTTTTTAACGGCTGGGCGTTTGACAACCCTGAATTTATCGGCGGCTACGAGGGCAAAGACTTGGATCAAA
>JAHADO010000003.1 GCA_018375265.1 Campylobacter concisus
GGCTCTGGCGTAGGCTCTGGCGTAGGCTCTGGCGTAGGCTCTGGCGTAGGCTCTGGCGTAGGCTCTGGCGTAGGTGTCACTTCATCGGCTTCAAAGATTGGTGTAATGGCGTTGAACCATGTATCAGCGCGTGAGTAACGAGTTGCTCCGTCAGCCATAATGCGAGTGTGCGTTAGCTCAGCAAGTGAGAGAACTGCGTTGCCGTCAGTTGTGAAATTGACTGGTACGTCTTGGTTGTACTTATCGGTACGGAATGCCTTGATGTGGTATCCTTCTTTGGTTGGCAGAGACGCCTTTGGAATGGTGAAACCATTACCCATATCCTCAGCGGTTGGCGTGAACATGACCGCTGGGTCGTTAGATGCGTACTCACCATTGCCTTTGTTTACTTGCAATTTAAAGTTATCGTACGCTGCCCATGATTTCATCCATGTAGCCGCGACGCCACCATACTTTTCTTCGTTTCCATCAATGTCTTGGGTGCTGATATTAAACGTATCACGAACGTTGATATGGGTTACACCGTTTTCGTCAATGGTATAAGGAAGTGAGTCTGAATAATCATCTTCCCATGAGTTAGTCTCATAATTACCAGCAGCGTTATCAATCTTGGTATAGCCTGTCATAGCCATGCCGCCCGTGTTTGGATTAAAGTTGGCTTTGAAGGTAACGTCATCGTTACTCTTGTCATAGGTCAAAACGGGCACGGTGAAATCGCCCGTGTTTTCGTCTTTAGAGCCGTTACCCGAAACAACAATGCTAACTTTGGTTGTCGCACCATTGTCGTTTGTGTAGGTAATGTCACCGTTAGCGTCTGGCGTTAAAATATCGCCAGTGTTGGCAGCCGAGATAGTTGTCGGCGTTGTCGTGTCGGTTGTCTCGGCAATAGCTGGCGTAACGGCTGTGATAGTAGCGAGCATGCCAAGTGCAAGACCAGCGGTTATTGCCATATGCGCTTTATGTTTGTTCATTTAACCATCCTTTCTATAAGATAAAAGGCTCCCACCGCTCGTGGGTGAGAGCCTTAAAGATTAGTACATTAAACGTGCTTACTGATTCTTGCGCTTACGAGAAAGTCCAAGTGAAGCAAGAATTGCTCCGATACCTGCGATGATGCCTGTTGCGGAAGCTGCGTCGCCCGTGTTAGGAAGTGCGTTCCTGCGAACTCGCTTGCGTACCCAGTGTCCTTGTGGGGCATTATCGGACTGAGTAGTAGTTCCGCCGTTACCAGTATTGATATACTGTGGCTCACCTTGAGTATGGTGAATAGGAATGCCCAGGTAATTATCACCATCGGTACCAGGAGTTACTGGATTGTCTGGTGTTACAGTACCAGTTCCGCCGCCAGGCTCACCAGGAGTAATTTCACCGTTGTGTCCACCAGGAGTATCTGGTGTTGGTGGGGTGACGGGATTGTCTGGTGTTACCTCGTCCTTTTGCCAGACAGCATAGACATCATAGACGACAATGACCTTTGATGGGTCTTGTGGGTCTGTCATCTCACTGCGCTTACCAATACTCTTGAGGTTAACCATGTTGTTGTTGACAATGACGTTTACCTCGGTGTCAAGACCATTTCGTGACCAGCCCTTGAAGGTATAGCCCTCACGAGTAAAGGTTGGACGAACTGGAAGGTCAGTGGCAGATGGGTCGCCAGAGATTGCGTACACAGTTTCACCGTGCTCGCCCTTACCACCATTAGCGTGGAAATGGAGCTGAATGTGAGAGACATTCTGTGGGTAATTCTGTGTTGGGTCATAGTCTGGTGGGGTAGCTGTTACATAGTCAGCAACAAAGACTTTATCCTTGATAGAGTCAGCGTCATAGTGACCACCTGGCAACAGAATGACCGTACCGTCGGTAGAAATCCAACGCTTAACCATAGTACCGTCAGCGAGAGAATACTCGCGGTTAGGTGCTACAACGTCAGCGTGCTCACCTGTGTTAGTAACACTGGTCTCACCCTTGTTCAGCTTACCAGAGTAGAACATAATGGTGTTCTTACCTGCAACTGGCTCAAGAGTTGGTGGAACGCCGTCAGTTGGGACGTGCTCACCAGTGCCAGGAGTAGGTGGTGTAACTGGGGTTTCTGGTGTTGCAACCTTGTAGACTGCATAGACCTTGTAGACGTGAACGACGGAACCGTCAGTATCGTTCTCAACGGTAAAGCCAACGCTAGAGAAGTCTACATGGTCGTTACCAAGAACAAATGTGGTAGACGCACCTGGGTCTTTTGCCCAACCAACGAACTCATAGCCAGCCTTCTCAGCCTTTGGAGCTGCAACGTTAGTGGCTTCTGCTGGGTTAGCATTGGCAGTGGTTGCGGTTGTGTCGGTAGAACCAGCGATTGTACCGCCGTTAGCGTCGAAGATGTAAGTGTTCTTGTGCTGTGTAGCTGGAGCGTTCTGCTTCCAGATTGCATAGACCCTACGAACATGAACATCGGTAGTGCCGTCAACGGACTCGTCAGCGGTAATACCAGAGAAGTTAGCGGAGTTTACACCAATAGACTCTGCTTCGGTAGAGGTGTTAGAAGCGCCCCAACCAACAAATGTGTAACCGTCACGAACCATAGCAGGTGCGGAAATTGCACTTACGTCATTGTCATCGCCACGAACAACGGTAGAGTGAATTACGTTTGCGTCATCTGCAACGTGTCCGCCATTGCCCATGAAGACGTAACGATATTCGTCAGTACGTGTCTGAGAATTGTCCTTCCAAATTGCATAGAGGGTATAAACCTCGTCGGTCTTGCCTGGGAGAGCACCATCTTTGGTGTGACCTGGAATGTGCTCTGCGTCGCGGATGCCCATTGCTTCGGTGAGAGAGCGTGCGGACGCAACAGTGCCATTCTTATCGTGAGAGAAACCAGCGAGAGTGAAGTCATCACGAGTCATCTTAGTCGCAGCCTTTAGGTTAGGCATGTCAGCTGGAAGGAAGTCATGACGCTCAACCATGGTATCAAGACCGCCCTCGAAATGGCCACCGTTAGCGTTAATGACGAGTCGATACTGAACATCATCGGTACCGTCCTTTGGCTGCCAGACTGCATGGAAAGTTAAACCATTAAGCTCATCAATAGGGCGAGTCTCGCCTGGTGCCATTTCATCGCTACCATCAGCAGTGACCCATTTAACAACGGTGTGTCCGTCTGGGTCAGTAAGACCAGATGGCGCGGTTACCTGTGAACCAGAGTCGCCAACAAACTTTGTGCCATTGAGAGAAACGTCACTTACGAACTGTGTAGCAAATTTGTTGCTAGGTACGTTCTCGCGAGCACCTGGAATGTTGTCCTGCGTGAAGGTGAATGTTGTAGAAGTGACTGATGGAGTCGCTGGAGTTGGAGCTGGTGTAGCAGGTGTCTCCCCTGGTGTTATGGCGCCAGCAGGTGGTTCTGCTGCGGCTGGTGTTCCAGCAGTTACGGTAGAGTTCTCCTCAGTAGTTGGTGCAGGAGTAGGAGTTGTCTCCTCAGTAGTTGCAGCTGGTGCTGCTGGAGTTTCAGTCTCAGCAGGAGCTGGCTGAGATGCCTCAGCGGGTGCTGGAGTCTCAGGTGTGACAGGTGCTGTCACAGTGGTTGTTGGTGTTGTCTCCTCAGCGAATGCTTTAGGTGCCATACCAACAAGACTTGATGTGAGAACAGCACCTGCGGTAAATCCTGCCATGATGCGGTTCTTGGTTTCTTTTCGGAAGAAACTAGACATATTGTTGTCCTTTCTTTTGACAATAAATTCTCCATAATTATTCCATAACTGATAGAGCTTGTCAAGTGTTATTTTGAAATATTTTTAATAAAATTTTAGTATAAAATTGTTACTCATCTGACACCGGCATGGTAGTAATTCTGTGCTTATGAGCCATGTCACGCATGAAGGCTCGTAGTGCTTCTGGATTATCAAATAGTGTTGCCGTGACGGTGTAGATAGGCACGAACTCTGTTTGTAAGTCAGACTTACGTTTTACTGCAATGAGGGCGTGGTCATTTACCTTGAGAAGGTCGTGTGTAATAGCTTCTTTTACGAGCAACTCAAGGTTAAGATTGAAAGCATAATCATAAGCAAAATTAGAAGCGGCTGTTGCAAGTGTTTCTGGTTGGAAATCGTTGACGACGAGGTTAACACGTACGATATTGTTAGGAAGCTCCATAGCCTCAATAGTGTCGCACGTCTTAATTTTCATCTCGAAGTCAGTGAACTCTTCGTCTTCAGAAAGATGACGTTCAAGGTATTTAGTTTGGTCGTCTGATTGTTCGCGCTCAAGGAAGTGTTGCTGACGTGCGAAGTCATCATTGGTTGCTACGTAGATGATAGAAAAAGAAGTATCTGGCATATTTTCAGCAAGCGTTTTTGCGCCAATAGGGTCAATGATATAGAATTGTTTATCATCCAAGTCTTCGGGAATAACATAATAGTCATTATCATTGATATTGGTATAAGCAACTTTGTTTGTTTCTTGAGCGGCTTGTTCTTTGGTTACAAAGATATGTGTGTCTGGTTCGTTAGGACGACGAGGTCGTGTGGTGCGTGAGATAACTCCTTTAAGACCTTGTTTTGTCAATTCAGATGCAAGATAGTCTTTTCCGCAGGCAGTACGCCCGATAATAAGGTACATCATAGTGTTTACTCCTATTCGTTGTTTTGTTTAAGTTGTTGCATAACGTCTAATGTGTGGGTGTCAAGTGTGCCATCTGTGTGCATGAGTTGCATAGTGGTATAGATTGGACCGTTTGGTTGTGTACCAAGATATACTGCTGTTGGAACTTCTTTGACAACGGTATGTTCAACGATTTCTTTTCCTGCGTTCGAACCAACGGTAACATAGGTAATATTGATACCGTTTTTCTTGGCATATTGTTGAATTTCTGGAATCAGTCGTTGGCAGTCGGAGCATGAGTAGCGATATAAGACAACGATATCACCTTTTTCTGGAACAGACTCAAATGGGAAGTCAAAACGTGTTATCATGGTTTGAATGGCATTTGGTTTGTTGATGTCCTCAATAGTACCGCCTCTTCCTGAGATAATTGCGATGCTTGCGAGTGATAGAAATGCTGTCACAAGAACAGGAAGGAAGAGTTTAGGTAAGTTGTCCCTGAAAAAGTCATTTTTTGTGCTTGCAATAGGCAGCACAATTGCTAAGATAAGTGCTACGACAAATATTGGAATAAGCATGTTATTGTCCTTTGCTATCGTTTTCAGAGTTTTTAGCAACTACTTGTTTTGCAATATAGGTGAGCCATGGAAGATTTTGTCTGAATTCGTCGTGCTTTGGTCTATAATCAAGTTCTTCACTGGCGATTTCGGACAAAATAGTAATTTTGTCTTGGTCAGTGTATGTGTGACCATTATTTTTAAACTTTGTTGCTTTAAGCAATGTGTTAAGTTTATTAAGTTTATGACTCATGTAGCCAAATTCATAGCTTGACATGTTACCAAAGAAGTCTTTTGGTGATTTAATGTATTGATTTGCTTTGGTCAAATACGTTAGGATAATGCTATAATCTGGTATTTTAGTGATATCTTCTGGTTCGTAGTCGATATCGCGTTCGATTTCTGATTTAGTTTGTTGTGATGCAAGATAGGCATAGGTGTCTTCCCATGAAGTTGGATAAGGTGATGGGTTTGGTGCTGGTGGCAACATATTTCTGGTAAAGGTTACCCAGTGATTCATGAGAATTTCATAATATGTTGTCTTATCTTGCATTTTGATTTTAGTTTTTGCAATAGGAAAATCATTATAGTTTTTTGGGATAGGGAATAGTAAATGGTATCCTTTTCCTGATAATGATGTTTCACCATAAAGATATGGCATTTGCAAAAACTTTGATTTTAGGTTATCTGGACATGATGGTTCAATGTCAAGAATCATGAAGCCATCTGTTGCTGCTTCTAAGAAAAATGCATGGTTGGTTGGATAGCCGCCGACAATGTCTACAGATTGAGGAAGTGTTACCATAGTGTTCTTTTTATTTGGGTCGCAACCGACAATGCGGTCTGTCATAGCAAACGTTACAAGGTCAATAGGTCGCTTATTTTCATCTGAAATGCTCCATTTAGGCGTGAGGCCAATGGAGTGAATAAGAGGGTTATTGTAGAAGTTAGGGTATAGTTCATAGATGGATTTAGGCATGGTGTTAGACCCCCTTTGTGCTGTTAGGTGTTACTAGAAATAATACCCGTAGAAGGTGGTACTACGGGTATTTGCGTTACTTAAAATGGAGCGTTACCGTTGCCCTGTGGGTTATAGGTAATGCCACCGCTGTTGGAGCCAAAAGGCTTATTGAACAGGTTCTCTGGCTCCTGAGCATTCTCCCAAGGATTAGTCTGAGTGAATGTCTGAGCTGGAGCAGGCTCTGGCTGTGCAGACTTAACGCCTGGAGCTGGGTTGAAGATATTTGGGAATTCTTCATGTGCCATTGGTGCAGCCTCAGTAGCTGGTGCCTCAGTAGCAGCAGGAACAAAAGTGATGCCAAGAGCACTCAGACTTGCGGTTGGGTCAGCAGATGCAAAGTAGCGAGGTGCCTCGTTGAGGACGACGCCATCAAGAGTGACGCCCTTGTTTGGCTTACCTTGGAAGACACGCATAACAAGAGTGACGTCAAGACCGCTTGCAAGCTCATTTGGAAGTACAATTTGTTCGACCTTAAATGGGTCCTGTTGGTCACGGACACCAATCCATGGGAGTCGATTACCGCGGTTTACCGCAGAGAAGTTAAAGCCATGGGAGCCGTTTGCGTGAGAGGTATAGAGCGACTCTTGAGCATAGCGCTCCTCAAGAGTTGGATTGTTCTTATCCTTAAGTGGCACATATGCATCGGTAATGGTTGCAGAGGTGTAAGGGCGCTCGATGGGGCGCATACCGCGTGCAGCACGACGCTGCTTGTCCTTCTCAAGCTCCTCGCCGTCAACCTGCTTTGCAAGACGGCCATATGTTAGCTTTCCACGTACGCAGAAAAGCTCGCCTGGGGTAAGGCTCTGAGTGCTGATAGTTCGATTTGCCATAAATAAATCTCCTTAAATAGTTTGTTTCGTAGTGAGCGCCACCTTTTCGCTCTTTTAATATAGTAACTCATTTGAGTGAGTTAGTCAAGGGAATTTATAAAAAAATTTGAAAATAATACTTGACAAGATTATTGACTTATGTTATAATATATGTTAACAGTGGATTTCTGTTAAAATCTGAGTAATAAAAGTATTCAAAATTTTTTATAATTAAGTATTGACACGGCAAAATTGGTGTGTTATTATTAGATATAATTTGTTTCGTGTCTATTGAAAGGTGTATCATGAAGCAATGGAATAAAAGTGTTTTCATGGGTATCACAGCTGGGTTAGCTGTTGTTGTAGCTGGCGTTGGCGTTGCTTCTTGTGTATCTGTTACACATGGTGTTAATAAGTTAGCTTCAAGTTATACAGCTGTTGTTGCTGATGATGCTGTAGCATCTTATGCAACCTATAGAGAAGCTGTACAACTCTATAGGTCTAATCTTAGACGAGCATTACAGAATGTCTCGACCAAACCAGGCTTAATTATTCCTTATGAGATTGATGCACGTTTCCTCGCATCACTCGAAGCCGCAGGTTTAAGTCGGGATAATATTGTTCAGGACAAAGATGGTTCTTTTGTTTATATGATTCAAGACGGAGATACATTGTCTCAATTATCAGCGGCTTTTGGTTTTAGTGTTGACGAGTTAGCGTCATTTAATCATATTCGCGATGTTGATGTTATTTATGCCAATTCATCTCTTAGAGTTCCAGAGGTAGCTGCTAAAAATAAGCAGTGAGGCTATGCTCGGCTAAAGACCGACTATTTTTTTGGTCAGTGATTAGTTGTTGCTTCACAAGTCTCAGGTTAGAGAAATCTTACCTACGTTGAATTAGAGAATCCTTTAAGGTTACTTACCTACGGTTATCGCCTTAGACCGTTGCTCTGAGTTCACTAATTAAGTTGAGAGGATAGCATTGAGTCTCTGTGTTAGTGAATTAAAAACCTAATTCAACATTGACGAAAGGAAGACCGATACCCCTCTTAGTAAAAGAGATGAGTTAGGCACTACAGTCTGATGAGTACTGTCTTAAAGAGTTAAACTTATCATCAATGAAAGGAGTTGAAGCGGAATGTTAGTGTATGTATTGAAACAAAACGGACAACCTTTTATGCCAACAGAACGCTTTGGCAAGGTTCGTAGGTTATTGAAAGAAAAGAAAGCAAAGGTTGTTCGTAGAGAGCCTTTCACCATAAAGTTGCTTTATGAACCTGACACAGACGTGGTTCAGGCATGTTACTGTGGTGTAGCCACAGGCTCAAAACATATTGGTGTAGCAGTTGTTGGAAACGACAGAGTTTTATATCAATCACAGATTGAATTAAGAACTGATATTAAGAAGAAGATGGATAGAAGAAGAGGTTTCAGACGATTAAGACGTTCAAGAAAGACTAGATATAGAAAAGCAAGATTCTTAAATAGAAGAAACTCTATTAAAAAAGATAGACTTCCACCTTCAGTAAAACATAAAGTTCAAGCTCACATAGATGAGATTGAGTTTTGTAAGAAGATACTTCCGGTTTCAGATGAAAACTTAATCTTAGAAGTAAGTCAGTTCGATATTGCTCTAATGAAAAATACTAGTTTAACCAGCGAAGAAGTTAAGAAGTGGGGGTATCAGCAAGGTTTTGACTATGGTTATTCTTCTAGACGAGAGGCAATTCGCCATAGAGATAATTACACGTGTCAATGTTGTGGTAAGAAGAACTGTAGATTAGAAGTTCACCATATTAAATTTAGACGCGATGGTGGAACAGATGATGAAGATAATTTAATTACTTTGTGTAAAGAGTGCCATGACGGAGTTCATGCTGGCACTATAGAGTTGAATAAGAAACCTAAGAAGAGTAAAAATTTGAAGTATGCAACTCACATGAGTATCATCAGAAGTCAGTTGTTAAAGAAATATCCAGATGCAATCGAAACTTTTGGTTTTGTTATAACAGAGAACAGAAATCATTTAAAATTAAAGAAAGACCATTACATAGATGCTTGTGTTATTGCAAGTGGTGGTCTAGAATTTGAACACTCTAATATAATCCTATATAAACGTAGAGTGTCTAAAGGAGATTATCAACTTTGTAAAGGTATCAGAGGAGAGCAGATAATTCCTACAGGGAAAATCTGTGGTTTTAGAAAGTTTGATAAGGTGGTGTATTTAGGAAAAGAATACTTCATCAAAGGCAGAATGAGTTCTGGGTTTGCAGTACTTATGGGCATAGATGGAAATAAGGTAGATTTTAGTTACATGTCTAAAGGTTTAAAAACACCTAAATTGTTAAACTGTAAGAGAGTTTCATCAAGAAGTAGTTGCTTATGTATAACTCAAAAAATCGTTCTAAATATAGTTTAAGTTAGTCCGTCTTCACTTTGTGTGATGTCCTAACGCTTCACGGTTAGTCCATCGAGTAAACTCGACGTCCAAACAAAAAAAAAAATAACAACCCGCTCGTTAGAGTGGGTTGTTCTATATGAAAATTGAAAATACTAAAAAAAAAGGTCTCGTTACGTACTACTAAACATTGTTGTTAAATTGTGTATAGAAAGGGGTGATGTATTTTCAATTTATCATCGACAATTTATGGTGCCTCTTCAGTGATTCGAACACTGTTCTTCGGATTACAAAGCCGATGTTTTACCAAGTAAACTAAAGAGGCGATATGGTCGCGGTACCCAGATTCGAACTGGGACCATGCAGCTTATGAGGCTGTTGAACTACCATTATTCTATACCGCAATGATTATGGTGGATTGTTAGGGAATCGAACCCTAGACCTTGGGATTAAAAGTCCCCTGCTCTACCTACTGAGCTAACAATCCGAGTTTGGTTGTCGTGACGAGACTCGAACTCGTATGACTCGAAGTCCGTGGGTTTTAAGCCCACTGTGTCTGCCAATTCCACCACACGACAATATGGTAGGCGCTGCATGATTCGAACATGCAATGATGGTAACGTGTGCACTCGTTACTATCGCACCCCTCGATGTGCAGGGCTGTGTATACCAGTTCCACCAAGCGCCTATAAAATCCCGAATCAAAGCCTAGAGAAATATTCGGGTGTTCTAGCCCCTACGTCTAGTATGTTATTTCTTGCTCGCCCGATGCCTTATCGAACGAGCCATGTACTGAGCATTGTGGGATTGTTCACCCAGTCGGGAGCGGCGTACCCATCGGTTACCGCAGCAGTTAAGTATTGCCGCAAGCCTTTGTGTTACGGCAATGTTCGTGGCACAACTCAATATGGACAGGCAAAGAGTTGGCTTTCGCTGGCTGCGTGTCTGTCTACACGACCAACAAGACTCGACATTGTTATTATAAGGCTCATTGTTGCATCCGTGCTTTGGGGAGTCGAACCCTACGATGGAATTCATCGATAAGGCTCATTGTTGCATTCGTGCTTTGGGGAGTCGAACCCTACGATGGAATTCATCGCCGCAAACCGTGCGTACGGAGTCGAACCGCTAGCAAATCATAGTGCTTATAATATTTCAAGCATGCCTAGCTTACCAAGTTTAACGACATTGACAAGTCGATAATTTACTAATTTGGCTGGGGCAAAAGGAATCGAACCTCTATTCTAGGCACCAAAAACCCATGTCTTGCCGTTAGACGATACCCCAATTTGGTCGGAGTAGCTGGATTCGAACCAGCGACCTACCGCTCCCAAAGCGGTCGCGCTACCAACTGCGCTATACTCCGATATGGTGGAGACAAAAGGAGTTGAACCTTTGACACGAGGATTTTCAGCCCTCTGCTCTACCGATTGAGCTATGTCTCCAAATATGGCACGCGATGAATGATTCGAACATTCATTGACGGTTTTGGAGACCGCGAGTTTACCATTAACTTAATCGCGTGTTTCTGGCGGAGAGTCAGAGATTTGAACTCTGGATAGACTAGTATAGCCTATACTTGATTAGCAGTCAAGTTCTTTCGACCACTCAGACAACTCTCCAGGTTGTTGTTATGGCGGAGAGTAGAGGATTCGAACCTCTGGAACGTTTATACGCTCTCCTGTTTTCAAGACAGGTGCAATTAGCCGCTCTGCCAACTCTCCATGTTTACTGAGAGTGAGTGATTTACAGTTTATAGTGTATGAAAACGGTTACTCCGCGTAACCATTTCAACTATATTTTATCTGTAAATCAATCAACTCTCAAGTTTTGAGCGTTACAAGTCACATCATTTTCCCTGTTATGAATTAGAGTTGCTGTTTGTGACTTTAGCTCATCATTCAAGGCTCTGTTTACCATGATTTCAAGTCATCTTAAAAGATAGTTGCTGTTAGAGCCTTTAGTTATCTATAGTTGTGAAGGTACAACTACGCAATCGTAGCGAGGGTCATTAAGAGTTTGTACCATAATCTCAAATGCTGAGAGGTCAATACCCTTAACGAGATTCTTGAACGTTGAAGCAGATTGACCAGATACGAGAATCGTATTTGGGTCATTCTTAGACGCAAGGAAGGTGTCCTTGCGTGAATCAACGTTCCAGTAGACGAGCTTAGGCATCTCGTAACCAGCATCGGCGAAACGCTTGCGCATTTCCTCGGTGAAGGTCAGAGAACCGCCGTCCCAGTAGTCAATCTCCATGTCAGAGATAATGACAAGTGCCTTTGGTAGGTCTTCCTGTGGACAATGTGTGCGTACAGCGGTGCTTAAAATTGCATCAAATGCAGCTTCAAGGTTCGTGCTGTAGCCAACGTGGTCGGTCACAGAGCAATATTTTTCAAAGAGGTCATCACCTGTTACATCGACAATTCGAGGAATGTCGGTGAAGGTCATGAACTTATTAGCGAATGCTCCATGGTTGCGCTCGGCGAAGTAAATCGCTAAACCGACAGAAGTGTGCATTGGGCGTCCACTCATAGAGCCAGAAACATCAGCCATGATGAGGAAGTTATTATCTCCCTCGACATAGTTTGGAAGCGCCTTCCACTGTGCTTCGGCTACATCACGATTACCATACATCGTCTCAATAACGTTGTATGGATAAAGTGTAGCGGCGTTAATCTTAACATCGCCAGACTTAACAGCGTCCATGTAGCGATTGAAACCCTCATAATCATGACGTGCAAATGCGCTACCGTAGTTAGACATTGCGTTAGATGGAACAGCCTTATAGTCAATGTCAGTCCACTTGTTAGCGGACATCTTGACCTCAGTTACGTCAATGTACTTACGCAGTGCAGAGAGCGTCTTACGATACTCTCGTGGCGTGGTGTTAAACGCCTTAACGAAGCGATGTGCAAGTGCCTTGGTATGCTCACTTGAAGCATTGATGGATGGCATCCACTTTGCAAGAAGCGAAACACTCTCGTGCTTGTCCATATGACGCTTGTCAGACACAAGCTGCATTTTGACAAATTCAACCATTGCGTCTTCGCACTCGGTATCAAAGAGCATGAACAGGTCGTCGTAACGACCAAACTTAACGATGTTCTTGAGGTTCGCTGTTACAACCTCTGGATAGAGAAGCGCAAGTTCTCGAAGCATAAGCCTGCCGACAGCTCGCTCGCCAAGACCGCCACGAACGTCACGTCCGTAGAAAGCCATCTTAGTGGCAAGGTCAGCGTTCTCACGATAAGCCGCGTCAAACTTGTCGATGACGTCGGTTGGTCGAGAACGCAGTGCACCAAGTACCGCAAACAGGTTGAGGAGCTTGTCTCCTGTAGTGGAGAGTGCTCGACCACCGTTCTCGGTTAGCGTTACGCCTGTCTCAATTTCAAGGTCGTCCATAAAGCTCATAGCTAATCCTTTCTAGGCGCTTACATGTTAGATTAAAAGTCTAGTGTAAGTTTAATTGCTGTGTGCGCCTACTATGTTTTTAAGTTTAATCTAGCTGAATGTGGAAATCAAGAGAAAATCCTAATCTTCACATATTCACCATATTAGTACAAATGTATCTGATTAAATACATCTGTAATAATATGGCGGGGACTGGAAGAATTGAACTTCCGTGACAAGTTTAACAGACTTGGGTTCTACCATTGAACTAAGTCCCCGAAGATGACACGCTTTACACGAAATGGAAGGAATCGAACCTTCTGAGGTTGCGACCTCTCAGAGTATGGTGGCTCCTTGCGCCCCCAGGCACTTCATTTCAAAGCGTGTCATTACTTTTATGAGTAATGCGCTCGTACGCGGCTATCGAGGTTTCGTCTTTTGAACATCCGTTCCCGCTACTTCCGTCGATATGGTCTTTGCCGTACTGCCTACGAGCCTATGGTTTTTAGTGCTCGTTAGTTTCCTGGGACTTTCTGTTGTACTTAGTTGTGCGATTTTCCGCGTCGTACAAGCCTGTCCGTCTGAGGTCACGTCGCCCCTAACGAGCGTCTCGGGCAATTATGGTGGAAGGATTCGAACCTCCATGGGGAGCTACCCTATATACCCGCGAACAGCGAGTCCTTTGCGTTACAGTACACGCCACCATTGCACATTACTCATTCGGCTTATATGCTTGTGCTAGCTAGACACTTTGCATTTCACGTTGCCACCGTCTCCAGTTTTACGACGTGGATAAGTCGGCTTATGTTTTAAGGTGGATGGGCGTTGAGTTGAACAACGTTACAAGATATTGAGTCTTGATACCTACCGAGACCCTCCCGTTCTGGTGGAGATAGAGAGATTCGAACTCTCGACATCTGCCTTGCAAGGGCAGCGCTCTCCCAACTGAGCTATATCCCCGTTTTTGAACAGGCAGACCGCTTTAGCGATTACATCTGCCTGTTCGTGAGCTGTGCCGATTCCGGCTCGACACAAGCCACACTTACTCGTGGATGCTCAACCACGGAAGCTCCAATATACTATAACATAGGTGTTTTACTATGTCAATAGAAAATTAAAAAAAAGTAAATATTTTCCTAAAGATAGTATTTACGTTATAGTCATGTTTTCACTCGGCGATAGAATATCGCGTTTCTACTCATGGTCCAAAAGGCAATTCGTAGTGCAGATAGAGATGAGTTGCGTGAATATGAGCAATGTCAGAGCATGTACTGTTGATATTGACATTGGGTACGCAAATGCATAAAGAATTGCTAGGGTTATTACAAGAAAATTAAAGAGAGTAATTTCAATCGCAAGTTTTTTCCATTTATTCATAGTCTCTGTCACCAAAGTATTCGTCTAATAGATTTTTCCATTGGTCGTTCTCACTAATGTCAGGGTCTTTGAACGCTAAGAAATGTTCTGCTAAGACAGTATAGTCATCGTCATCGATGTCCTCATTGTCATAGCCATATTTGTAACATTGGATAGCTGCCTCTTCGCGCGCATCCTCAATCTCAGTTTTTTCTTTGATTTGTCTGATGAGGTCCTTTGGAGCAATATCCATGTTTTCTGAGAACATGTCCATGAAATCAGCATAGGATATGCCTAAATTTTTAGTGAGATAGTCGTTCCATTCTTCTATAGACTTATACATTGGTTTCTCCTTTTGTTATGTGTTAAGTTCTAGTTTAACAGCGTTAAGGAGTTCCTGTTCTGATAAGTCCTTACGCTGAAGGGCGGACAAGATTCTAGCATCAATGGTGTTTTTTGTCAAGAGGTGGTGAATGACTGTTGGTTCAGTTTGACCTTGTCGGTACACGCGAGCATTAGTCTGAAGGTATCCTTCGAGTGACCAAGGTACTGTGTACCAGATTAAGGTTGAACCGCCATCTTGAAGATTTAAGCCATGACCTGCTGACTGAGGCTGTAGCAACATGACAGGAATTTCTTTTCTATTCCATGCATGGACCATGTCGGGTTCACCATTGAAGGCATAAACTTTGTGCTTGTATTTGGTTAAGTAGCTGAGAATCATTTCCTTGTCTGATTTGAAGTGATATGCTACAAGTGTTGGTGTGTCAATATTAGAGAGCATATCTTCAAGCATTTCAAGTTTTGATTCATGAATTACTTTATAATTATGATTGTCGTCTGTGTAGAGGGCACCTGATGCCATCTGTGAAAGCTTGGCAGAAAGTACTGCTGCGTTTGCAGCAATAATGTCTTGGCCATCAAGGGTTAAGACAAGTTCTTTTTTCATCTCGTCGTAGAGCTTTTGTTCATCTGGCTCCATTGTAACATTTACGTTATTCATGGTAAGAGGTGGCAGATTTAAGCTCGTGTTTTCGACCGAGATAACGCAGTCTTTGATACGCTTATAGATTTCTTCTTTAGCCCCTGGAAGTGCTTGCCAACCAATAGGGGTATAGCCATTGATATACGCTGTTGGTTTGAAGAAGGCATTTCTATATTGCGTGATAGATGAACCAAGACGTTGTCCCTTATCTATGAGATAAATTTGTGCCCATAGGTCCATAAGACCATTAGGTGATGGTGTGCCTGTGAGTTCGACGAATTTAGAAATGAATGGTCGTACTTTCTTTAACGCCTTGAACCTTTTTGATGAGTGTGTCTTGAAGGACTGGCATTCATCGATGACAACAAAAGGAAAAATCCATGGTTTGATGTTCTCTACTAAATCGGCTACAAGCTCATTGTTGATGAAGTAAATGTAGAAGTCATTGTTCTTTGTGGCTTCGACAGCTTCAGCATAAGCTTTAAGACGGTCTTTCTTTAAATATTGTCTTCCTTTGTCATTGACAATGAATGATTTAGTTTTAAATGGGAATCCCCATTTTTCAATCTCATCAAGCCATGTTGAGCGTGCAATAGTTTTAGGAGCTATTACAAGTACATTACATGAAGGATTCATTTCATACAGCGTTTGCAGAGTAATAGCGGTCTTTCCGCAGCCCATTCCTAAAAAGAGGCCTGCAGCAGGTCTGGATTTAACAAACTCCTTTGCTTGTTCTTGATATGGGTGCAGTGTAATTTTAGGCATAGATGTGACCTAGCAATCAAAGGTTTTAGAATAGTGAACTGCATCAGATATATCAGATGTCATTTGCTTTAGAAGTGCACTGTATGAGCCGACGTGTGAGTCGGTCTGATGTACAGAGTAAAATCCTGATAGCTTATTAGCATAAGAGTTGGCATGAGCAACAAGTTTGCTGAGCTTGTCAGAAAGTGTTGCAATCTTAGTATTGACTTTTGACTCACGCTCACGAGAATCTACGCTGAAAGTTAGGTCATCGAGCTTCTCAATGTTGTTCGTAATCTCAGCAAAGAGTGCGTCAGTAGATTTTGGAAGTTTTGTTGCAGGATATTTCTGAGATAGAGCGCGTCCATCCAGATAGAGAAGAGATGACAGTTTCGCAGCTGATGTGCGTACTGTTGCAATGTCACTTCGAATAGCGATTGCTTTCTCATTTGAAATCTTTTTATCCATGATAACATCCTTTCCATGGTTAGTTGTTATATACTATGTTATAGTATTTGTTTTGATTTGTCAAGAGTAAATTTTTAAAAGTTTGAAAATTATTGGAGAATAAAGGCAATAACATCGTTGACCAATTCTTTGGTGTCGGCTACAAAGACTGTTGCTCCGTGCTCACGCATTCTTTTATGGATAGCAAACTGAAGCTTGCGTGGTTTTTCGCCTGGTCGTTTTAGTTCAAGAAAAATAGTTTTGCCATTACCAATTAGTATGCGGTCTGGAACTCCTCTAGTTGATGGAGCAGTAAATTTGTAGCAAAGGATATCATATTTTTTAGCTTGTTTATATAGGTATGTTTCAACATCATTTTCTATTTGTTTCATAACGGCGTCTTTCTTTAAAATATTATAGGGTGGGTGTTTGTCCCACCCTATATGTGTTTAATAGACGTTAGCTACTTCATTTTTCCAGTTTTTATCGAAGGCATCTTTGAGAAGCTTTAGATAATTGTCATAGTCAAGGTTTTTAATGACAGAGTTAAGCTCATGTTCGTCCATGTCGTTAATCGAATGGTTCTCAATAAGACATGGCCATGTTTCTTCAATGCCTTTGACTTTAACTGTTTGTGCTTCACGACCTCTTGGCATATTTTGCACACCATTGGCTTGCAAGATATATAATGCCTGAGGTTCATTTTGAACAGCTGCTTCGTTATTACGATTTCGCTTTTGAGCGGTGTTCGTTGTGATAGCTTTTGCTGTTGCCATGTGAACATTTACAGCTCCTGGCGTTTCATCTTTGACCAAGAATACCCTGTTATAATGCTGAACTTGGTGAATTCTCTCTGGGTCATCGATGTTGGATGTGTAAATGTAGCGATAGGTACCATCAGATGAAGCAACGATGTTTTGGAACATACGGAGCATATGAGGTTTCTTAAAGTGATTTTTTGCACTTAGAAGAATACTCATGCCGACTTTTTCATTAAGAGAGTCTGTGATAGAAAGGTTGTCTTCTTGTTTAGCAATCTTAATGAGGTATTCGGATAGTGCCCAGTCGATAATAGCCGGATGGTCAAGTGATTTGGTGGGGTCGGTATCGGCACGACACGCAAGTGATGAGCCTGATGCGGATAGAATCTTGGAGAAATCTTCTTTGAGTTCCATACGGTTGTTGGAATCTTTAGAAATGAGATACATTGGTTCAGGTTTGATGGCGACGCCAATTTCTTCTGCTTCTTGTTTGAGAATCTTGTTATTAAGTTCTTTTTCAAGAACAGAGTAGAGACCATCAGTATTAGTCGAGGTAATCTTAGCTCCATAGTATGTCTGAGCTTGAGCAATACGCCATGTGAAGAGCTGTCCAATAATACGCATAGAAATAATTGTGTTATTCATGCGAATGTTGGACTCAAAGTTAGTGTCTCCTGCACCAGATGCAGAGTTTAAGAAGAGTTTATCTCCTGCTCGCATAATGGCATAGAAGGCACGTTCTTCTTTGGTATATTTGCTCTCATCATTCATCATTTCGCCATACAACTCTTTATCATTATAGAAGTCTTCATAGCGGTCATAGCCCAGATTTTCGTTCCAGAACGCGTTAAGCATACGTAGAAGTCCTGGGTAATAACTGGTGAAGTCTTCGTGAGTTGCTTTGTCAAGAGACGTGTAGACATACTTCGGATTGATTTTTGTTGAGTCTGTGTCACCTGTTTTGAAAAGTAGTGGTTTCGACTTTGAAAAATCTTTATAGAAAAGCTCAGCTCTTTCTGATGGTTTGACTGACTCCATTGCTTTGATTGTTGCTTTGCTGGTTAAGAAGTCCTTATATGGACGTTCTGTTCCATCGGGCATGATAATCTTTTTTGCGCGTCTAAGTTCTAGTGGGTCTGGGTATACACCTTTGACATAAGCCATATCAAGCATGGTTTGGTTCCATGCGTCCATGTCCATGTCAAATAGTGTTTTGTTGTATTCAGCTCCATGGATGCCGCCTGTTGAGAATGTTGCAAAGCATGTTGAAGGAGAGCCATCACGCTTATAATATATGATATTGCTATCGCATTTAGCAATTTCGTTAAGTGTGTGTGGGATAAGCTCTTCAGGTAACACACCTTCATCGTTAGCATAGTCTTTGAAATAGTTACCAGAAGCGTTGAAGTTTTTGCCTTCAATAGATTTATAGTAATCATAGATGACCATGAACTTTGCGCGCAGCGATGGCTGTGGGAACAATTTGAAGAAGAAGTTTTTGGTCTCTTCGAGAACATTGATTTGCTTAGCGTTGATACCTTTTGCTTGCAATTCTTCGACTTTGCGCAGTGATGGATACATGAACGATACTTTTTCAATATCATGGAGATATCCATAAGGACAAAGTGCTCTGGTTACAAACTGTGCTGATGATGAATCAATGCGCATCCTTTGTCTATCGACAGTCTGCGGCGAAATATCTGGCTCATAAGCATCTTGCTTTTTGGTATAGATAAGCTCTGGATACTTTTTCAGTAACTCTTTTTTAAGAGTAAACTGACCAGTATAGAGCTTATGATGGAAAAGTTGTGCAAGGTTGACGACATCTGATGTGTTGTACGCAATTAAGTCATATAGCTCATCAGGAGAATATAGTTTTGACGTGTTAGGCTTTAGTTTTTCAGATTCAAGAATCTGAAAGCCGAGCATACCAAGAAGTCGTTTAAGTCCAACTTTGGTCTGCTTTTCATTAAGTCTAGCTACATCAATATGTCTGCCTGAGAGAAGCATATTGCGTCTAATAAGCCATCGGTTATCTTGATAATTTTCCTTTGTCCAAAGCTGTGCATTGTTGAACTTGTTGCGTCCTTTTGGGTCAACTGTTAGACGACTTGGCATGTTCTTTTTAAAGTCGGTTAAGAATAAGTCGTCGTTGAAGATGCGCATATCATTTGCGGTGATTGGCTTTAGCGTAATAATAGGGTTGCCTTGGGCGTCTTTACTATGTTGAATGGTAGAGTCAAAGAACTGAGCCAACATAGTCGTATCATAATTGTATGAATTATAGCCCATAAGATATGGATGAATGTCGTCATCATAATTTGGGTCAGTGTCACACACAAGACGCATTTGAGCAGGGTAGTCTGACGCAAACGCTGGGTTGTTGATAACTTCTGAGTTCCATACACCGAAAGTTGTAGCCATATAGGACACAGCAGTTGGTGTTGATAGGTCATAGAACTTGATGGAACCATTAAAGTTTCTATTTGCATCGTAAATTACCTTTGAGCATTTTTGCTCAAAGTCTGGCTCTGATGTAAGTTGTGGTGTATCGGACAGATAAAAGACGTCTAGGATGTTTTCTTTTTCTTTGAAATTACAAAGTGTGAAAACATTTTGCAGGGATTCAATATCATAAAAATTGTAGTTCATAGCATTGGTCCTTATCTTCTACTGTGCGATGGTGTTGATAATGTCAACAACGTTTTGTGCTGATGTCTGCTTGTCAAGCGTGAGACCGTTGTATGAATCAAGGGTATTCTCACTGTTGTAGTATTTAAGGCCTTGTCCGTTGAGAGCGTTCCATTCATTTAAGTTCTTTGAGTAATCATCAATGAGAATATCAATGTTAGATAGACGCGCGCGACCAAGCATGTTTGCGACAAATTCAGCTTTAGACTTTCCTACGGGAATAGTGATGAAATGGTGTTGTGCAAATCTTGGAATGTGCTTAGATAGCCAAGCAAGCTTGTCGTTTCGTTGGGCGATAAAGATTGATGAACGCTTATGACAAGAAGACAAGATGTATACATCAAAGTTATCTTGGTTAAGACATAGATTAAATAGCTCCAGTGCTCTTTGGTCTGCTGGAACGTTTAGATAGTAGTGTTTTGTCGGGTCAATGAACTCAGGCGTTTCCTCTAGGCTATCAGTGTTATATATTTTTTTGTTATAGACGTTGAGAACGCCATCCATGTCGAAAAAGACATGGATTTTGTCCTCGTATGTGTCGGGAGTGTATTTACACATTGTTGTTACTTTCTTCGTCGGTGATGATTACGTTTTCTGCTGGCAGAGATTTGGTATGTTTCTGGATACCGCGAAAACGTTTGTCAGAGAGATTAGGGTTAGCGATTTGGCTGGGGTTGTTACCGTGATATGACGAGTTGAACCACTTTTGGACACCATACTCAAAGATAAGAGGCTCAGGGCAGTCCATGCGATTTTTCGCACGAATCTGAGGGTCTTGTGGGTCAATGAAAAAGATGTCAGATTGTTCTGTGAGCTTTTTAATTTCTCTCATGAACGGTAGCTTTGAAATGATAGTACCCGATGGTTGGTTTGTTCTAAACCAGCAAGTGTACAAATCATAGATATACGTATATGGGAGAAGTGTCCATTGTGATTTTTCTTCTAGTTCTTTATAGAACTGTCTGATTGGGTCGTTGAACTCTTTGTACTCATTAAGTACGTCAAGACATGCTTGAGGAATTGTTAGCTCATAGTAGTCGGTATCATGTAGAACATGATAGAGTACATATTGTAGGACATCGTCTCTATAGAGATATGTATCTTTGATATATCTACGCTCAATTCCTTCAAAGCGCTTATCCATGGGAATAAAGAGTTGGCGTCTATAGAATGAGTCAGAGCGGTCTTTAACCTTAGGAAACTCGTTCATACATTGCACCATAAAACCGTAGAATTGATAAGCAATAGGTGCTTTGAATTTACGGTTAATGGAGAAGACGTCATTGGTGATAATGGCTTTAAGGTTAGCTGCACGGTCAATATAGGTTCCAACATCATTCTCATCAACAATGATAGCAGAAGCACGGGTGAGTGGTTCGAGCATAAAGTCTTTAGAGAAGTCAGAAAGTGGAATTGACGCATAAGCTCCAGCTCCACAGATGTTACGCATTAAGGTACAAAGTGTGCCTTTACCGTTATTACCGTTCTCAGAATAAAGCCATGCTGATTTGTTCCAAGGAACGTTTGGTCTAATGATGGCTCCGATGATTTGCCATAGAAGAGTTACAATTTCTGGGTCATCAGAGAGTGAGTGCATCCAAGATTCAACATCCCATTTTTCACCATCTGGCATGGTGATGATGGGGTTTGGCGCATTATCGACATAATCAACGTGCGATTTAGTGATAAAGACATATTCTTTATCGAATGGCATAAGCTGTTTAGTTGCATAGTTAAAGATACCATTGTTTACAGCAACAAGGTCTTTATCAAAGCAACGTACCCTCCATGGAGCACGGTCTCTGAGTGCTGTCATGATTTCTGAGAATTGAGAGATGGTCATAGTATAGTTATACGCGCGAGCTAAGCGCCTTAGACTATCTTCATCAGAAGTATAAGTGCCTTCGTTATAACCATCTATGTTATAAATAGAAATTACGTCATAGTCAGGGTCTCTATTTTCTTTAGAAGTAGAAATACGACATACGTTGTCAAGTGCAATCATTAAGTCGGCGATTTGTAGCGGAGATAGGACGCGAAGAGATGGAATCCTGTTGGAGCCGAACTTACGATTAGGGTAACGTTCTTTAAAAGGAGTGTATTCATCTGCATCTTCTGCTTCAGGTCCAAGGTTATACTCATTAATAGCTTTATTTGATAAGGCTAAAAGCTCGACCTCAATGTCTTCTTTGCTTGGCATATTAGCTTTGTCAAGAGAATAAATGTATTCTTTTGTTACCTTGCTGAGCAGGGCATTGTATGAATCGTTACGAGCCACTTCTACTCCTTTCTTGATTACTCTATAGTATATACGGGTGATGAGGGTTAGTCAAGAGTTGTATTTATAGATTTTATCTATTGGGTTGTCTTGATAAATATATAGTTCATATGACACCAAGACTGAATACTTGTCTTGGTTGTCTTGTGAATCTCTCGCTGTCCGCTTGCGGACAGTCAGTTTGCATGAATAGTCTTATTAGGGTTTACAGATTGATAGGTTGGTGTTGTTATAGGTTGCGTACTTTCTTGCTTAATTTTTTTGACAAATTCAGCTTCAATGTACGCTCCGAAGTAGGTGGGTTTTATGGTGTGGTGATTACATGTTATGTACGGAACGGAGGGTCACAATATATAAAAAGTTTTGTCACATTTTGGTTTTGCAAAATGTGACAAGATTTGTGACACGGGTTGCGAAAATTGAAATATTGTATGGTAATAGGTAAGAATTCGAGAATTGGCAAAAATGAGTTTTGTCACATTTTGAAAATGCGTTTTGTGACAAAATTTTTGCCAACTGGGCAAACGCAAACGTTCAAAACGTTCAAAACAATCAAACATTCATAAAAACCGTTCAAATCATTCAAGAATTTTTTTGACCTCGAGTCAAAAACGAAAATCTCAACTGGGGTTTTGTAGCAAAAAAATATAAAAGTTTTAATTAAAATCTGCGTCACGTTGAATGTTAGCCTTTTTTAACATGTTCATTCTGAACGATTTATATGAAATTGCGTTCATAAAAAGAGGCTAAAATCAAAAAATTCCCGACTTTTCAAAAGCAAAGTGTGACAAAAGTGTGACAAAAAAATACGCTTTTAACTGGTGCTTTAAAATCTTGTCACATTTTGTAAAACCAAAATGTGACAAAAAAAATACGCTTCGACGTGGGGTTTTGTTGTTTTGTCACATTTGTCACACTATTTTTAAGGTTAATTAGAGAAGTATTTAATAGTACCTATGACACACTGTATGCTTTATTTACAAAATAGAACATATGTTCGGTAGTAAAAAGGGTTTTATAAAGGGTTATACCAAAAAGGTGTGACAAATGTGACAAGCTATGTTTTTCGCTAAAAGTTAAATTTTCAATTAGTTAAAATTTTTATATATTCGTCACGGTGTTATGTTACGTGAAATTCAAAACGGTAAAAATATTTCCATGAGCCGCTGTGTATGCGTATGCCGATTTCGATATTTTGGGTTTCATTTTGGCGTTTCGAGAAAAAAAAATAACTCATAGCTTAGTTTGCTATAAGTTATTGATAATTAGTATCTCTTTGATAGGCACAGATACCTCTGTGAGGCTCTGAGAGCCGTTTTGAGACATGGTTTTGATGTTTTAGGTATAATTGTTCATCTTGGATATACGTATATCTCAAAACAGATTTATGTATGGCTTCGCTATCGCTACGCGGTTAGTCCATCGAGCAAGCTCGATGTCCTAACAAAAATTAGCCCCAACCTAATTTGGATGGGGCTTACTGTCCTCACCCGATGGCGAGGC
>JAHADO010000287.1 GCA_018375265.1 Campylobacter concisus
GATAAAAGCATAGTTTATAAAGATGAAAATGGCAATGCAAAGATCGACTACATCGCACTTTTTAAGGCAACGGACGAGCTATTTATCTATGCAAAAGCATATCCTTTGAAATTTAAAGATGAGCAGCAAAAGAAGGTGGCCTTTAGTGATCTTTTAAAGGTGGAGAGAATTTTTGACTTTATGGAGGAAGAGGGCTTTAGCAAGAGTTTGGGCGGGCAAGAAGGTGAGTATTTTAAAATTTGCCAAGCCAGGATCTATGTGATGAAGCATAACTTTGACGTGCAGGGCGAGGCTAAGAAGGCCGATAAAATTTATGGCGAGCTTATAAATTTAACGCCAGATAATGGGGAAATTTATGCTGAATTTGCTGATTTTTTAGCAAATTCTAACCGGTTAGAGCTTGCAGAGCAAAAATACGATAAGGCTCTAAATTTAGGCGTAAAAAGGGCAAATTTAGGCCTTGCGCTAGTAAAGCTTGCTAAGATGGATCAAAAAGGCGCGCTGCCATACTTAGAAGAGTATCTAAAAAGCTACGCAGACGATGAGTTTGCCAAGATGCTAGCAAGCTCTTTAAAAGAGGGCACGCTAAAGGTAGAGCCCTAGTTAAGCTCTTTTAGTCCCTTGCTGGCTCGCTCCAAAAGACCAAGCGCGCGAGGGTTTTGCTCCTTGCCTTTTAAAATTTCAAGCACTTCTTTGTAGTTTTTGGCAGCTTCGTCCTTTTGTTCAAGCTTTACTAGGTCGTTAGCGACCTCTATTAACAGCTCTGATCGCACAAGCTCGTTGCCACTTAACTCTGGCGTGATATCAAGTAAATTTAATGCTAAAATGTGCCTGTCGTAGGCTTTTGCAAAGTCATTTTTCATGTAGTAGGCATTGCCGATGGACTTTATGCAAAGCAGCTCGTCACGCATTGGGGTATTTGGCGTGACGTCATAAATTTTTTGAGCTTCATTAAAATTAGCAAGCGCCTCGTCGTATTTGCCTAGCGCCTTTTTTGCTGCGCCTATGTTTTGATAAGAGCGCGCTAGCAGCAGTTTGTCGCTAACGTTTGCCGCAAGCTCTAGGGCTTTTTGTGAGAGCTCTAACGCTTTTTGAGGCTCTTTATTTACCATGCAAATGCTAGCGCCATTTATGAGCGAAGTGATCGCCTGCTCGGTGTTGCCCTCTTTTAAGCAGACATCAGTCGCTTGCTCGGCTAAATTTATAGCGCGAGCTAAATTTCTATCGCTTTTATAAAACTCATTTACGCTCTCTTGCACCAGCTCGTCACAGCTACTTGCAAAGAGGCAAATAGGCGCTAAAAATGGCAAAATTTTCTTCATCTTTTTACCTTTAAAATTTGGCTCATTTTACCTTTTGAAGCTAGAAATTTATATTAACTTTGCTAAAATCACTAAAATTTTAAGGAGCCAAAAATGTCAAATATCTTAATCATCGGAGCAGGTGGCGTTAGCCAAGTCGCAACCGTAAAATGTGCGATGAACTCGGACGTTTTTACAAATATCACCCTAGCAAGCCGCACAAAAAGCAAGTGCGACGCGATCGCTAAATTTATAAAAGATCGCCTTGGCGTGCAGATAAACACCGCGCAGATCGACGCTGACAACACAGAGGCTGTGGTAGAGCTCATCAAGCAAACAAAGGCTGATCTGCTTCTAAATGTCGCGCTGCCGTATCAAGACCTAACCCTTATGGACGCTTGCGTAAAGGCTGGCATACCTTACATCGACACCGCAAACTACGAGCACCCAGATACCGCAAAATTTGAGTATAAGCTTCAGTGGGCGAAGGATGGTGACTTCAAAAACGCTGGCACCATGGCGCTTCTTGGCTCTGGCTTTGACCCAGGCGTGACAAACGTATTTTGCGCCTATGCACAGCAAAATTTATTTGACGAGATCCACGAGATCGACATCCTTGACTGCAACGCTGGCGATCACGGATATCCATTTGCGACAAATTTCAACCCAGAGATAAATTTACGCGAAGTTAGCGCAAATGGTCGCTACTGGGAGGCTGGCAAGTGGATCGAGACAAAGCCGATGGAGATCATGTTTAAGTGGGACTACCCAAAAGTAGGCGTAAAAGATAGCTATCTGCTCTATCACGAGGAGTTAGAAAGCCTAGTAAAAAACATCAAAGGACTAAAGAGAATCCGCTTTTTCATGACCTTTGGACAAAGCTACCTAACCCACATGAAGTGCCTAGAAAACGTGGGAATGCTACGCATCGACGAGGTCGAGCATAACGGCATGAAAATCGTGCCGATCCAGTTTTTAAAGACCCTGTTGCCTGACCCTGCAAGCCTTGGCCCACGCACAAAAGGTAAAACCAATATCGGCTGCGTGATACGTGGGCTAAAAGATGGCAAAGAGCGCCAAGTCTATATCTACAACGTCTGCGACCACGAAGCTTGCTACGCCGAGACGGGCGCGCAGGCTGTTAGCTACACCACAGGCGTGCCAGCGA
>JAHADO010000288.1 GCA_018375265.1 Campylobacter concisus
TTTGCCCACCTTGCCAAAAAGAGGCAGCCGAGCTTACAAAATATCAGCTTGAAAACAAAGATAAATTTACATTAATTGGACTAACTCACTTTGAAAATGTCACAAATGAGTATGTTTTGCATGAATTTATGCAAAAATTTAACGCCTACTACTTCATAACAAATGATCAAAAGATAAATGACAGGCTTGCCGAGCAGATCGTAAGAGATATCGAATACAAACACGAGATCGCACTACCTTATAAAGTCGTGCTAAAAAACGGCGAATATCAAATTTTAACAGACGTAGATAGCGGACAATACGGAGTTAAATACTATCTTGGCGGCATAAAAGTCACAAAAATGAAAGAAGATTTGGCAAAAATCTATGAAACAAAATAAATTTGCCTTACATTTGGAACATCATTTGCTTATAAATGTGTGAAATTTTAGAAGGACTTTAAATGTTTGTTTTAGATAGATCAAAATCTAGCCCATTAGTCGAATCAGCCCTTGCAGGCAGAGAGCTACGCCAAAAGCTCATCTCTGGCAACCTTGCAAATGTTGATACGCCATTTTACAAGGCTAGAGATGTAAGATTTGAAGATGTTTTAAGAGAAAAAGCAAATGAAATTTACAACGTTTCAGAGAGCAAAAAACTAAATTTAGCTAAAACAAACGAAGCGCACATGGCTGCGGTTGATTTCCCAAAAAGCGATACAGCTCAAATTTTCTTGCGCGATGGTCACATGGCTAGAAACGATGCAAACACAGTCGATCTTGATGTTGAGACAACAGAAATGGGCAAAAATACAGTTATGATAAACGCCCTTGATAGCGCCTACAAGGCTCAGGGCAATATCTTTAAAAGCGTAATAGACGCAAGTGCTAAGAACTAGGAGAGATGATGTCATACTTAAATGATTTTGATATTAGCGGATATGGACTAAGCGCGCAACGCTTCAGGATGAACGTCATCAGCTCAAACATAGCAAACGCTCAAACCACAAGAACGGCTGAGGGCGGTCCTTATAGAAGACAAGAGGTCATCTTTAAAGAGATGAACTTTGATAAAATTTTAAACGATCAGCTTAAAAATTCACAAAGTCTGCTCGAGTATGAAAATCCACTCGATGATCCAAGCTCACCTAAAATCGCTCACCCTGCCCTAACTAGCGTGATCGTAGATAAGGTGGTGCGCGACGACAAGGACTTTCAGCTAAAATACGACCCAAGCCACCCAGACGCAAATGCAAATGGCTACGTCGCATTTCCAAATATAAACCCAGTCATCGAAATGGCTGACTTGCTCGAGGCGACAAGGGCTTATCAAGCAAATGTAGCGTCATTTCAAAACGCAAAAACAATAGCACAAAGTGCAATATCACTCATTTCAGGACAAGCATAATGATAAATAGCATAAATTTAGATAAGTTAAACAAAAGCGAAAATTCAAACAAAATAGCAAAAGCAGGCGAAGAAGGCGGCTTTGAAAACGCAATAAACGACTCTTTAAAAGAGCTAAACAAGGTTCAAATAAACGCCGATAAAGCCATAGCTGATCTCGCAACTGGTGAGGTAAAAGACTTGCACCAAGCAGCTATCGCCATAGGCAAAGCAGAGACTAGCATGAAGCTTATGCTAGAAATTCGCAACAAAGCACTAAGCGCATACAAAGAAATTTCAAGAACGCAAATTTAAGCCATTGAATGAATTCCAGAAAATCAAAAATAACCATACTTTTTTTATTAATTACTTTTGGAATTTCAATCTTTATGCTCGTTATATTTTATAGAGCAAGCATCGAGCGAAAGCTTCCTAAGCTTCAAACAAGCGACGTAAATACCGCAATCCGAGGTAACATCGTCACAAAAGACGGCTTTAGCATCTCATCAAGCCAAAAACTATACAAAGTGATGCTTGACACCAGAAACATCGATCCAAACAAAAAAGAGATGTTTATCAAGCTCTACTCGCTTTATAGCGGTGACGATCCAAACAAAGTAAGAAAGATCATAAACGGCACAAAAGGCCTTGTCACGCTCTCTTACAGCATTGACGCAAAGGGCGCTACCTACCTTCAAGAGCTCTCTAGAAAGCTAAACCGTAAGGGCATTTTGATCTCCTACCTTGATCCAAAAACTGGGCTTGCCTCATTTCAAGGCATGCGCGTGATGGAGAGCGGTCAAAACCGTAAATTTATGTCAAAAGACGCCCTAACGCCAGCTATTGGCTACGTGAGCAAAACAGAGAGCGACGCACTTACTAAAAGCAAAGGCGTAAAAGGGCTTGAGAGATACTACGAGGACTACCTAGCTCCGATACAAAACGCCAAAATCCTTGGCCCGCGTGATATCGGCAACAATATAATTTTAACCAGCGATTCAAATTTAGCAACGAGGGTCGATGGCTACAACGCGGTGCTTTCTGTACCGCTTAAATTTCAAACTAAGTTAGAGCAAATATTAGATGAAAAACGTGAATTTCTAG
>JAHADO010000289.1 GCA_018375265.1 Campylobacter concisus
TGAGTTGGCTGAGCGATGGCAACTTTTAACAGTTTTCTATTAAATAAATTTTGCACCTTATCTTGAGCCATAACGTCAAATGGATTTTTAAAAGCGACATATACGCTTATCTCATCTTCTTTTACTGGGATCGCGCTATATGTCTTTAGCTGAGCGGTGCTTAGCTTTTCGCTGATGCGGTAGTCGATATCGATATCATCAAGATCAAAGTATAAAACCTTAAATTTCTCGCTTATAAATTTAACAAAAGCCTTGATATCAAGCTCAAGGTCGTTTGAAATTTCATCGATATTTACATGCCCTCTCCTATAAATATCAGACAAAATTTCCATAAAGTCATCGTCATTTAGTAAATTTTCATCTCTTAAAATTTTAACAAGACCTTTGCCTTCTTGCTCGCTTATCTGCTTTATCTTTTCTATATCTGATGTGCTTAGTTTGCCGTTTTGTTCTATATTTTTTAAGATTACATTTTCTACATTTTTCATTATCTATACTCTATTTGTGATTTCAGGTCGTTATTTTTAAAAATTTTAAGCACTAGCTTTGGTATTTGCCCATTTGTTGGGCTTATCTCATATCTTGTGTCAGAATTTGGCTCTTCAAAGATAAATGTGCCAAGCTCTTCGACATACTCTTTTTTTACAAATTTATCAAACAAAAATGAAAGTATATAATCACTCTTTGGAAGCCTGATATAGCTTATATCAACGCCATCTATCATAGCGTGAAATAAGAGCTTTTTCTTAAACAAGATGTCAGCAAAATAGGCAGCATTTTCTCTTGATTTTTCGCTCTTTACTAGCTTATCGATCGGAGTTGCTAGCCTGTTTAGATCGTTCATCTTTATGCAAGCGATACCAAACATAGAAATTTGCTCTTCGTTATTTTGTGTTTTTAAAAATTCTTCAACCTTTTGGTTGCAGACTTTTGCATAGTTTGCGCTGTTAAAGTCATCCCTTATCTCGGTTAGACTAACAGCAAAAACTTCACAAACAAAAACCAAAAAAATAACAAAAAATTTCATAATGTTCCACTTTTTATCTTATTTATAAGCTCATTTATCGAAGCTTTGTTTAAGTTTTTATTATACTCCCTTAGAGCTTTGACGGCATCATCGCTTTGTTTTAGCTTATATTTTGACTTTGCAAAGATGATCCACGACTCCTCTAAGCTATTATCTATATCGTTCGCAGCAAGCGACCACTTTATAGCTTCTTTGAAATTATTGTTTCTAAAATTTAATCTCGCAAGCTCGAGTGCGATAGTTGGATTATTGGTTTTTAAAAACTGCTCTCTTAGCACGCTCTCTTCATTAGATGCTGAAGTTACTTGTATATTTACACGCTTTCTAGCTGGTTTTGACTCAAGATCTATCACTTCATCTTGTGGCACGCTCATGCCGTTTATGCCATTTTGTTCGCTAAGTGGCTCTTCATCAGGGATATTTAGCTTAAGCCAACCTTGTGAGCTTCTTTGCCTTTTTGGGTCATTTTTTGAAGTATCGTTTGTCTCGTTTATCTTTACAACCTCTTCAAGCTTTTTAGCTATCTTATCAGCTAGCTCGTCTTGCTTTTTACCCTCTTCAAATTTAGCCTTAGCAACCTCGCTCTTTTGCTTTAGCTCACTAAGAATGCTTGCATTTGTCTCGTTTTTTTCTACCATTTTTACAGCGGTTGCATTTTTGGCTAAAACTTTATCGCTTTTACTAGCAAGACTTGGAGTTTTCTCTATGCTTAGCGCTATCAACGCAGCCAGTAAAATGATGATAAGCAAAAGCTCGATGATTAAAATTTTAGAGTTTTTGGCATTAAAAATTTTATGCAAAAAGCCACCATTTTTTTTCTTGTAGCTCTCATAAAGCTTTTCTAGTCTTTGAATTTCTTGTGGTTCAAGCATCGATTAGCCCCGCATCAAGTGCAGCCATGGTGAGTATCGTGGTATTTGCCTTATCACCGCTAAGCTTTGAAGGCTGATACTGCTCGTAATATTCGCAAATTTCATAGAATTTATACATTATCTTGTTTAGCGTTCTTAAATTTCCACCGCAAAATGAGTAGGCGCACTCGTAATCTTTTTTCTCAAATTTAAGATATTTGTCATAGTTTTTTTGACTAAGCTTTCTTTGCAAGTAGATGATGATCTCATTTACATCAGCGCTACTTAGCTCGATGCTCTCCCAAATTCTAGTCTGAAAATAATCTTTTGCCAAAATATCTTCGTTTTCAGTTTTATGTATCGTAAAGAGAAATTTAAACATCCTAGTATCAGCCATAAGCCTTATCTTCTCGATAAGCTCAGTCGGATAGAGCTGCGCTTCATCTAGGATAACAGTCATTTGATTTTTTAAAATTTCATCTTTACTACTAAAGTCTTTTGAATAAAATTTTATAAAGCTCTCGAAGTTGTTTATATCTTCAAGCTTTTTTCCATAAATTTGCTCGCAAAGTGCCTCGATAAATGTC
>JAHADO010000290.1 GCA_018375265.1 Campylobacter concisus
TGATGGCGAGCTTTACGCAAATGGGCTTAAATTTGAAGAAATTCAAGCGACCGTGATGGACAAGCTGCCAGATGAAAAGGCGTGGAGCAGGCTTAAATTTCACGTTTTTGACTTGCCAGAGACAAGTGGCGGCTTGCTTGATAGGCTTGAAGTTTTGGCTAAATTTCTAAAAAATGAGCCAAATGACAATTTAATCATCATAAAACAGATAAAAATGCACGATAACGCCCAGTTTTTAAAATTTACAAAGGACATTATCGCAAGAGGCGGCGAGGGAGCAGTCGTGCGTGAGCCAAATGCGTCCTACGAGCGAAAACGAAGCAAAAATGCGCTCAAATTTAAGAAATTTAAAGACGCTGAGTGCGAGGTGATCTCCATAAACAAAGGCAGCGGCAAATACGCAAATCTTGCTGGTTCGCTCACCTGCAAGGCGCTTGGCGGCAAAGATAAAGAAGAAAAAGCTGGCGAGCCAAAAGAGGGCACTACCTTTAAAATAGGCTCAGGACTAAGCGACGAGCAACGCACAAATCCACCAAAGATTGGCTCTATCATCACATATAAATTTCAAAATTTAACCTCTTATGGCAAGCCAAGATTTCCTATATTTTTAAGGGTTAGAGAGGATTAAATTTGATCTGTGATCTCTTTTATCACCCTAAAAGAGTTAAACTGCGCCTCCTCATCAAAAATGAAACTTTGAGCCATGATCTCATCGACTGCCAGTCTATTTTGAAACTCTAAAATTTGCTCTTTAACACTTTGCTTTGAGCCTATGAAAGAGCACGCCATCATCTCTTCTGTGACGATTCTTTCTCTATTTTTTAGCTCTATTTGCCTAAAGTCGATCGGCCCAAAATGTGGAGCCTTGGCACCTGCTTTGCCGCTCATTGCAAAGACCTCGTCTTTATCCTTTTTTGGTGGCTGCAAATACTCTTTTTCGCCAGTGACCACATTTAAGAAAAACTGCGTTTGCGTAGTTGCCAAACTCTTTGCTAGCTCGTCACTTTGGGCTATTATCACATTTGCTCCTGCGATGACATAAGGGGTGGTAAGAAAAGAAGATGGCTTAAAATTCTGACGATAAATTTCTACTGCTTTTTCTAGCGCACGTGGTGCAAAGTGCGACGCAAAGGCGTAAGGCAGGCCAAACTCAGCCGCCATGTATGCGCTATATATGCTTGAGCCAAGTATGTAGATGGGTGGAAAATTTTCAATTTTTGGATAGGCTTTCACGGCTCTTTTGGCGTTAAAATAGTCCATTAGCTCGTTTATCTGCATGTTAAATTCCACCTCTCTTGCGCCGCGTCTAAGCACCGCAGCTGTATCTTGGTCAGTCCCTGGAGCTCTGCCTAGCCCAAGATCGACGCGGTTTGCAAATATCGTCTCAAGGGTGGCATACTGCTCGGCGATAGAGTAGGGGCTGTGGTTTGGTAGCATCACGCCGCCAGAGCCCACGCGTAAGCTTTTTGTATGCTCTAAGATGTGCGCGATGATGAGCTGCGTGGCTGAGCTTGCTAAGTTTTTCATGTTGTGATGCTCGGCAACCCAGTAGCGCTTCATGCCGATATCTTCGGCAAAAATAGCTAGTCTAACGGCTGCATCTATGGCGGCTTTTGCATCACCGCCTTGCTTTATCGGTAGTAAATTTAAGATCGAGACATTCATTTTTATCCTTTTTTGTAGATAAAGGATTATAAAGATTAAATTTAAAATAGATTGTAAGTCTATTTTAAATTTATAAAGAGAAATATCTATTTTGCAGCTTTTAGATAAATTTTAAAAACTAATCTTGCTTTACTTTTGCTTTACTCTATTTTTGATAAAATTACACACTTTTAATGAAAGGCTTAAACTTGAAAATTTTAGTAACAGGTGGAGCTGGATATATCGGCAGCCACGTAGTAAAAGCACTTTTAAAGCAAGGCAAAGATGAGATAACCATCATCGACAATCTCTGCAAGGGCTCACAAAAAGCACTTGAAACACTCCAAAAGATAGGAAATTTCAAATTTATAAACGCAAATTTAGAGGATGATCTAAGCGAAATTTTTGCAAATGGCAAATTTGATGCGATCATCCATTTCGCAGCGTTTATAGAGGTCTTTGAGAGTATGAGCGAACCGCTAAAATACTATCTAAACAACACCGCAAACGTCGCAAGGGTGCTAAGATACGCAAAAACTTACAATGTAAATAAATTTATATTTAGCTCGACTGCTGCAGTTTATGGCGAGCCAGACGTGGCAGAGGTGAGCGAGACAACGCCTACAAGTCCGATAAATCCATACGGCAGAAGCAAGCTAATGAGCGAGCAGATCATCAAAGACTACGCCGCTTCAAATGAAAATTTCAAATTTGCGATTTTGCGCTATTTTAACGTCGCAGGCGCGGACGAAGAGGGGCTTATCGGTCAAAACTATCCAAACGCCACGCACCTTATCAAAGTGGCCGTTCAAACAGCACT
>JAHADO010000291.1 GCA_018375265.1 Campylobacter concisus
CGTGCGATCTCGCAAACGATCCACCAGTCTTGTCTAGCATCACCTGGAGGTGTGATGACAGCTTCGTTGTGCTGGACACGGCGCTCTGCATTTGTGTAAAGACCCTCTTTTTCGCTACTTGCAACGCCAGGGAGAACGACGTCAGCTTTTAGTGAAGTCTCAGTTAAAAATAGATCTTGAACCACGTAGAAATCGACATTTGCAATGCCTTTTAAGAAGTGGTTTGTATTTGGCTCAGAGATAACTGGGTTTTCGCCGATAGTCCAGAAGAAATGCACTCTGCCATCAAGGATCGCATCAGGCACTTCAGTTTTATGGATACCTATCTTTGAGTTTAAAAATCCAGGTTCTAAGTGCCACATTTTCTCAAACCAAGCTCTTTGCTCAGAGTCGGTGACTGAGCCAAGATTTGGGAAAATGTTTGGTAAAACGCCCATGTCGCAGCAGCCTTGAACGTTCTCTTGACCTCTAAGCGGCAAGTCGCCTGTGCCAAGCTCGCAGATATTACCAGTGATCAAGAATAAATTTGATACGTCGCAAACTCCGCCAACGCCGTGGTTGAAGTGAGTTACGCCCATGCCGTGAGTGATGACGGCTGGTTTTGTGGTGGCATACATTCTAGCAGCTGCTCTGATATCCTCTGGATTTAGCCTTGTGTATTTTGCTACAACCTCTGGGGCATAGTCTTTTACAGCTTCTTTGACGTATTCAATACCTATTGTGTGATCTCTTACAAATTCCTCATTTACAAGGCCTTCTTCGATGATAGTATAAAGAAGTGCGTTGATAACAGGGATGTTGTGCTCAGGCTCTAGCTGCAAGTGGATGTCTGCTCTACTTGCAAACTCAGTCTTGATAGGGTCGATAACGATCAGTTTTGCACCGCGGTTTAGCGCTCTTTGGATGTGCATAGCTGCGATTGGGTGACCATTTTCTGGGTTTGAGCCTATCATTAATATACAGTTACTATAAGTGCCAATCTCTGTAAAGCTATTTGTGGCAGCTCCGTTTCCGATTGTTTTAGCAAGTCCTGCTACTGTCGGAGCGTGTCAAATTCTAGCGCAGTGGTCGACGTTATTTGTACCAATTACAGCGCGCATTAGCTTTTGAGCGACGTAGTTGTCCTCTAATGTACAGCGTGCTGAGAAGTTACCAGCTAGTGAGTCAGGGCCGTATTTCTCTTTGGCTTCTTTCATCTTTTCTACGACAAGATCAAGCGCCTCGTCCCAGCTGGCCTCTTCAAATTCACCGTCCTTTGAAAAGACCCCATTTTTCTTTCTAATAAGCGGCTTTGTAAGTCTGTCTGGACTTGCAACGTAATCCCAGCCATAAAAGCCCTTTAAACATAAATTTCCTTGATTGACTGGATTGTCTTCGACGCCAGTAGCGGCACGAACGACGTTGTTTTCCACGTGCAAGGTTACTTGACAGCCTGTCCCGCAATAAGGACAGATGACTTTGCCTTCTTTCATCACTTTCTCCTTCTAATTATGCATTTTCTGCATATTTATTTTGAGTAATATTACTAGTGCGAAACTTAATCTTTTATGAAAAATTCTTTATTTAAAAAATAAATTTTAATTTTAAGTTATATTTTATGTAAAAATTAAAAAGCCGAATATATAGGAATTTAAAAAATATGCTAAATTTGCAGGAATTTCTAAAATTTATCAAATAAGAAATAAATTGTGTAAATTTGACACAGAAGCTGAAAGATGAAAAATTAAATTTAAATTTAGTTTGTAGCAAGATATTTAAACTACAAAAAAAGAGAAATTTTAAGATAAAAAGTGAAATTTAAAAGGAGAGCAGGTCGCTCTCCGTGGGATTATTTATCTCTTAAGCCAAGCTCAGAGATTAGTTTTGAATATGTAGTGTAGTCTTTGTTTTTAAGATACTTTAAAAGTCTTTTTCTTTGACCAACTAGTTTCAAAAGACCTAAACGTGATGAAAAGTCTTTTTTGAAAATTTTAAGGTGTTCTGTAAGTTCAGTTATTCTAGCTGTTAAAAGAGCTATTTGAACTTCTGGAGAGCCTGTATCTCCCTCTTTTCTAGCGAATTTCGCAACTATTTGAGCTTTTTTAGCCGAATCCAAAGCCATGATGACCTCCTGATTGGTGAATTTTGGAAGAGCGATTATAGCATTTAAAACATAAAGTTAGATAAAATTACGCTTTTTAAAAATTAATGAAAAATGCAGTAAAAATTTAATAAAATTAGGGCTATTTAAAGAGTTAAGGAAGATAAATGCTTTTTACAAAGGCAAGCGAATACGCTCTACTTTCGCTTATTTTAATATCTCAAAAATCATCGCCAGTCGATGTTGATACGATCTCAAATGAGCTTAAAATTTCAAAAAGTTTTCTGGCAAAAATTTTACAAAATTTGGCAAAAGATGGAGTTTTAAAGTCATTTAAAGGAGCAAATGGCGGTTTTGCACTAAACGGCGAACCTGAAAATTTA
>JAHADO010000292.1 GCA_018375265.1 Campylobacter concisus
AAGCGCTAAATTTGGCTTCAAGCTCCCTTATCTTTGCCTCGTTTGCAGCATTTGTTTGAGCGATGCCTTCGTTTTTGCCATCCTCTTTTGCACGGGCGATCTCAGCTTCAAGGCGTTTTGCAAATTCACTCTCTTGATTTTCTATTTGCATTTGAAGTTTGATGATGTTGCTGCTTAGTTCATCTGTCTTTTTAAGCAGCTCCTCGACAAAGCTAGAGTCAAATCCAGGCTGGTGAGCTTGACTGTTTTGAGGCTGAGGCGCAAAGTGATTTTGCATGTTTGGCTGCATTGGGTGCGGCATCTGAGGTGCAAAATTTTCACCACCTTGCTCTAAATTTTGCTCATTTAGCTCTTCACTAAGGTTGTTCTCTTCTATCAAAACAGGTGCGCTATCTTGGGCTCTTTCATTGCTCCCAAGTACCTTAAATCTATAATTTTCTATAAAATGAGCCGGCGAGGTCTCACTTGTTATTACGCTACTTTTCATTCTATCATCTCATCTGCTTCGCCAACTTGGAAGACGCCTTGATCAGCTAGACCTTGGACAACCTCAACGATGCGTCTTTGCGCCTCTTCAACATCTTTTACACGAACAGCGCCAAGGTATTGCATCTCCTCTTTAAAGGCTTCGGCCGCACGCTGAGACATATTTGATAAAAATTTATCTTTAATGCCATCGCTTGAACCCTTAAATGCAACCATAAGGTCTTTTTTATCGACATTTTTAAGAATTTCTCTAATCGCAGTTGCGTTAAGATTGATAATATCTTCAAAGGTAAACATAAGCTCTTTGATCGTTGTAGCAAGCTTATCATCGCTTTGCTCGATGCGCTCAATGGTACTTTTGCTAGCTTTTTGACCAAGTCTGTTAAGCACTTCTGCCACAGCTCTTGGGCCGCCGACCTCGACCTTGTAAGATGTGAGGCTTTCAAGTTTGCCCTCAAGCACGGTTGAGACACGCTTGATGACTGATGGGCTGATCTCGCCAAGGTTTGCCATCCTGATCACGACCTCGCTTCTTAGCTCATCTGAGAAGAAGCTTAGCGTCTCGGCGGCACTTGTTGAGTCCATATGAGCTAAGATCAGCGCGATAGTTTGAGGGTGCTCTTTTACGATGAAGTCTGCGAGCTGTTGTGGCTTTATCTTATCAAGATAGCCAAAGCTCTTTGAGTTTTCCATGCTTTTAGCAAGCTTGTCTAAAATTTTCTGCGCAGCTTCTGGACCAAATGTGCGGTATAAAATTTCTTTTGCATACTCTAAGCCACCGCTTCTCATATATTGATTTGACTGCATGAGAGCGTAAAATTCTTCCAAGATAGCGCCTGCAACTTGCTTGTCTATATTTTTTGCAGTTGCTATGTAGCCTGAAATTTCAGTGATGACATCAACATCCATGTGTGAAAATATAAGAGCTGTCGCCTCTTCGCCAAGCTGGATTAGTAAAATAGCGATCTTTTCTGGCATTGAAAGATCGTCATATATCATCTTTTGCTTATCGGTTAGTTTTATAGACATCAAATTTCCTTACGCATGTTAAATTCACTATCGTTTTTAACCATATCTTGGAGTAAATTTGAAATTTCCTCACTTCGCTCGGTGACTACTATCTTCATCTTTTCAAGAAGCACGTCGTATTTTAGCTCGTCCTCGTTAAATTCACCACTAAGTCCAAGCTGCTCCTCGACCTTCTTGCGAGCGGCTTTAAATTTCTCGAGCGTATCTTCTGCATCCATCTCGATCTCTTCAAGATCGTCCTGGACTTGCTCCTCTTCCTCTCTGGTCTCTTCAAGCATTTTTTGCATAAATGGCACGATGACCTTTTTGTAGAAAAAGTAGAGTAAAACAAGTGCAAAGATGTATTTTAGTAGCGGCAAGAAAGGCATCACGTAGTTATTCATAAAGCCATCCATCTTCTCGCCAGTGCTGACATCTTTGCCAGTTTTAAACTCGAAGTTATCCAAGCTCACCTCATCGCCTCTGTTTTGATTGTAGCCGATTGATTGCTTGATCAAATTTGTGATTGATTCTCTTTGCTCTTTGGTAAGCGGGGCAAATTCAAGCTCGCCAGTTGGCTTGCCGTCTTTGTCTTTTTTGCTCTGATAAAGTCCGTCTATAACGACAGCTGCGCTTACTCTGTTTATGCTAGCAAACTGCCCTTTGACATTTGTCACTTTCTTTGAAATTTCGTAGTTTGTCTGCTGTGAGCTCTTGTTATACTGCTCTTTTAAAGTGCTATCATCAAGACCTTGAACAGGACCTATGTTACTAACCGCACCTGGTACGCCACCCACTTCATTTGGAGCTGAGCCTTGACGCTTTTCTTCGATGTTGCTCTCGCTTCTTACGACGTTATTTGGGTCATAAACCTCGCTTTTTGTATCTTTTTTATCAAAGTCAAAGTCGATATTTACCTTTGCTACGACCTTATCTGCCCCACCTACGATAGGAGCTA
>JAHADO010000293.1 GCA_018375265.1 Campylobacter concisus
GTTGAAGAGAAAAAAGCAAAAAAAGGTGGCAATGGCGCTTTGATGATAATCATCATCGCGATATTTGTTTTATTGCTAGTTATCGGAGGGCTAGTGGCGTTTTTAATGCTTAGTTCTGACGAGCCAAAAGAGGCAAATATGGCGCAAACACCAGCTCAGACTCAAACTCAACCAGCACCCGCTCAAAACAAAGCAAAACGCGGTGGCAACGACTATTCGAACATGGGACCGATATATCCGCTTGATCAGTTTGTCGTAAATTTACTTAGTGAAAATGGATCAAGATTTCTTAAAACTAAGATCGATCTAGAGCAAAGCGACGAGCTACTAACTGCCGAGCTTGATAAGAAAAAGGCACTTTTAAGAGATATCATCATAAGAACGCTCTCTTCTAAAACTTACGAAGAAGTAAGCACTGCAAAGGGCAAGGATAGGCTAAAAGACGAGATCGTCGGCAAGCTAAATGAAGTGCTAAATGATGGCTATATCAAAAACATATTTTTTACTGATTTTGTGGTGCAATGATAGGCATCGATATCGTTAAGATAGATAGGATTTCAAGACTTAAGGCTCGTCACGGCGAGCTTTTTTTAAAGAGATTTTTAAGCGATGATGAGATCGCGCTAGCAAAAAATGATGCGACTTTGGCTGGATTTTGGGCGGCCAAAGAAGCAGCTAGCAAAGCCCTTGGTGTGGGCATCAGCAAAGAGTGTGGTTTTTTAGATATTATGCTCAGCAAAGATGCAAGAAACGCACCAAAGATAAAATTTAGCCCAAGAATTTATACAAGCTTTAATATCAAAGAAGCAAGCCTTAGTATAACTCACGACGGCGGATTTGCCGTAGCTGCAGTGATGATCGTGTGAAATTTATCTGTTTTAAAATTTTAAAGCATAATGTAGATAAAAAATGATTTAAATTTCGTATGCTTGAGCTACTAAATATAAATTTGAAAGTTAATGGAGGAGCTTAAGTGATAGTTAGATGTGTAAAAGTTGATGACGAACAGTGGGGTTTTAGGCTTTACAAAAAATATATAGTTTATGCTTTACGCTTTGAAGAGACAAAGGTTAGCTTTCTTATTTATGATAACAATAGATGGTATCCATTTTTTTACGATTCTAAATATTTTGAAATTTTAGATAACTTTGCGCCAAGTTTTTGGAGGCTATCAGAAGGTAGCCGCGCAACTATCGTTGCATATGAAGAAATGGCATCTAGCTTTGATAGTTACTATTTTGATTTGGTAGATATAAAACCCTCTGCTATAGAAAATTTTATGCAAAGAAAAAGAGAGATTGATAAAGAAGTTGTGCAAAACAGACTTAAAAATGGCATAGAATTAAAGTTAAAGGTTATAAACGACTTTCAAACACTAGGCAAGATATCTGACTTTAAACTAAATTTTGAATATCAACTAGTTAAAATAAACATAAATATTGACAATAAAACAAGATATGAGTATTTAAAAAATAGCGGTCAAAGCTGGTGTTATATAAAGCTAGATGATGGCAAATTTGAAGCGATGACAAGCGTTGATAGGCTAAATTTTGTTCTTAAAAGAGCTATTAAATTTATAGAGACGACATAATCTAAAGGATAAATTTGAAAGTAAAACTAAAAACAACCGTTGATATTTCATCGCTTGAGCTTCGCGAGCTAAGTGCATTTGATCGACTTGAAAAGGATACTATTTATGATGTCTTGCTGATGGAGATATATGAAGGTAAGGTGAAATTTATTATCGTGTATAACGAGTATGATTTTGACGGTATTTGCGGATTTAATGCTGAGCTTTTTGATATTATTGATAGTAGTATCCCAAATAGATGGAATGTTGTTAGGATAAATGATGTCCTAAGCATTGCTCCAGAGAATATTAATTATGAAAATTTTTGGTTTGATTTGCAAGAAATTTTTGAAGATGATCTAAATTTTAGAGAAAAAGAGAAGAGATATTGTTTTGCGTTCAGAAATTATGTAGTTGAGTTTGCTGGTTTTATTGATTTTAAAATTTATAAAAGCGAATTTAGAAAAATCTTTAACGACTATCAAGACCCAAGTATTAAAGCTACCGGAGTAGATACGCAAGCAGATGGTTATGTAGTTTGTCCGCATTGCTACAACGCAGAGCAGGTAAGTGCAGAGCTAGGCGTCATAAAGTGCAAAAAATGCCACCAAGAGTACAACAACCCACTTGCTAAAATTTGTCCAAGCGGGATATCGGTGCTTGATGAGTAAATTTAAATGTTTTTATAAAAGCTTATATGCCCCAAAACTCTATCAGTTCGTCTGCGAGTGATAGAGTTTCTTTACCAAAATACTCCTCAATTTTCTTATATTGCTCTTTGTTTGAAACATTTTGTATCGTCTCAATAAATCCAGTCAAAAATGCTGCGCCAACGTAATCATCGCTCTTAATATTTTTCTCAACTAAACTAAAAATTTCT
>JAHADO010000294.1 GCA_018375265.1 Campylobacter concisus
AGGGCTGCGTTATTTTCATTTATATAGTCAAATAAAACTTGCATCACTTCATTTGCTGTTTGCTTATCAAGGTTACCCGTTGGCTCGTCTGCAAAGATGATCTTTGGCTTTTTAGTAAGCACTCTAGCGATGCTGACACGCTGCTGCTGGCCGCCGCTTAGCTCACCAACTTTTTGATTTATCACACTTGAAATTTTAAGCGCTTCAAGATCATTTTTTTCTATATTTTCGCCAGATAAGATGCTTGCAAGCTCGATATTTTCATAAGCGCTAAAACCTTTAAAAAGATAGTGCGACTGAAAAATGATGCCAAAATGAAGCCTTCTAATGGCCAAAAGCTCGTTTTGAGAAAGCTCATAGATCGATCTATCTTGGTAGATGACCTCGCCAAAATTTGGTTTTAAAAGTGTTGAAAGTATGTGTAAAAGTGTTGATTTGCCACAACCGCTAACGCCAGTTATAGCGATGCTTTGTTTTTGATTGAGAGTTAAATTTATATTGTTAAAGAGCGTATAATCATACGCAAAGCCTAGATTAGACGCTCTTAAAATTTCCATTAGCCTATTTGAGCAGCAACTTCTGCAGCAAAGTCATCTACTTTTTTCTCTAAGCCTTCGCCAAGCTCGAAACGAACGTATTTTACGATCTCGATCTTGCCGCCAAGCTCTTTGCTCTTCTCTTCGATAACTTGTTCGATAGTCTTTTTATCGTCCATTACATAAAACTGGCCTAAAAGCGTAAGGCGTTGGTCAAGCACTGTATTATCAGCGTAAAATCTCTCGATCTTACCAGGGATGATCTTGTCCCAAATTTTCTCAGGTTTGCCCTCAGCTTTTAGCTCTTCTTCGATCGCTTTTGTAGCTTTTGCAAGCTCTGCCTCACCTATTTGGCAGCGGCTAGCATACTCAGGGATGTGGTGAAGTGGCTTACCTAGGCGTTTTAGCTCTTCATTGTCTTTTTCAAGCTCAGCGCGAAGTGCGATAAATTCTTTCTCAACAAACTCTTTATCAAGGTCTTTGTAGCTTATAACGCTTGGCTTCATAGCAGCTGCGTGCATACATAAATTTCTTATAAATTCAGCTGCCTTGTTTGCAACTTCAGCACTTTCGCAAGCTGCACCGATAAGCACGCCAACACGGCCATTTGAGTGAACATAGCCATTTACCACGCCCTTATCATCAGCACTAATAGTCTCAAAGCGGCGAACTACAAGGTTTTCGCCGATAGTTGCGATCTGAGTTTTGAAATATTCTTCAAATTTAACACCGTTTAAGGTGCTTGTGTTTAGCTCTTCAACTGTTTTTATGCCGCTTGATTGGATGTGAGCTGTTGTGTCTTTTGCAAGTGCTTGAAACTGTGGGTTTCTAGCAACGAAGTCGGTCTCAGAGTTGATCTCGCTGATAGTTGCTTTTTTGCATTTTGAGCAAACCTCAACGCTTACTAAGCCCTCGCTTGCAAGGCGGTCAGCCTTTTTAGCAGCTTGACCTAGGCCTTTTTCGCGAAGGATATCAACAGCTTTTTCCATGTCGCCATTTGCTTCGCCAAGTGCCTTTTTGCAGTCCATCATGCCAGCTCCGGTTGATTCGCGGAGCTCTTTTACCATTTGTGCAGTTATTTCCATTACTCTTCGTCCTCGCCAAAGTCTTCTTCGCTCATAGCCTCAGCTACAACTGCATCTTTCTCGTCTTGGCTTACTTCTTCGCCAGCAGCTTGCTCGCCACCATCTTGCTCAAGAAGTGATTTGCCTTCATTGATCGCCTCAGCCATCTCTTGGCAGAAAAGCTGAACAGAGCGGATCGCGTCATCGTTTCCTGGGATAGGATAATCAACAACGTCAGGATCGCAGTTTGTATCGATCGGTGCTACAACTGGTATTTTTAGGCGATTTGCCTCTTGAACGGCGATCTTTTCTTTAACTGTATCAACGACAAATATCATATCAGGTAGGCTTTTCATATTGCGGATACCGCCAAGAGTTGCGATAAGTTTCTCTTTTTTGCGGCGAAGCATCAAAGCCTCTTTTTTAGTTAGTAAATTTATCGAACCATCTTCTTCCATAGTCTCGATAACTTCTAGTTTGCGGATAGACTGGCGGATAGTACCGAAGTTTGTCATCATACCACCTAACCAGCGGTGATTTACATAAGGCATTCCACATTTTTCAGCGTACTCTTTGATAGCGTCGATAGCTTGTTTTTTAGTACCGACAAAAAGCACTGACTTGCCTTCAGCAGCTGCGTCACGAACGATGTTGTAAGTGTAGCGGAAGTAGCGGATAGTCTTTTGTAGATCTATAATATAGATACCTTTTCTCTCGCCAAAGATAAATTTTTTCATCTTTGGGTTCCAGCGGCGTGTTTGGTGACCAAAATGTACGCCACACTCTAATAAATCTCTCATAGTTACCATGAGTTTCTCCTTGTTTTAGGCATTTTGC
>JAHADO010000295.1 GCA_018375265.1 Campylobacter concisus
TTGGAGATCTTTTTGGAGTTGATTTTAGATACTCACAGATCGGCTACTCAAGTGCGCTGGGAGTGGAGTATATCTATACAAATTTCATAAACAAAAGTGCCAGCAAAATTTTTACAGAGAGAGTTGAGGGCTCGCAAGTTTTATATGATGTGAAAATTTATGATACAAAAAGCGATCACTTTAATGAGGTAAATTCGCAGGAGCAAAATAGCACAAGCGGAATTTAGCAGTTTTACTTGCTAAAATTTAACCCCATTTATAAAAGTTTTCATGCTCTCATCTATCTTTGCTAGCCTGCCCTCTTTCATAAAAGCTAGCGTGATAGTCGCTTTAAAGAGCACTTTTTCTACATCTTTTTCATCAAATTTATAAATTTCTTGCTCTAAAACAAGGCTTGCCTTTTTAAGCTCTATGAGCTTTGTCCTTACAAAAACCTCATCGCCAAGCACAGCTGAAGCGAGAAATTTAGCTTCAAGTGCCAAAACGACAAAGTATCCGTCCTCTTTTGTGAAATTTAGCCCAGCCTCAAAAAACGCTTCGCTTCTGGCTCGCTCGCAATATTTAATATAATTTGTATGATAGACGATGCCGCCTGCATCGGTATCTTCGTAATAAATTCTTATCTTCACTGCAAAGCTCCTTTAAATTTTCATTTGCTCTTACTAGGCTTGCCTTTAGCGCCTCTAGTTATCGTAAGTGATTGATCATAAAACAAGATAAGCACCACCGAAACGCCCACACCTAGGGCAAGTGAAACCGTCGTAGTCGTGATAGCGTTATCAAAAAATATGATCAAATACTCATTTTTTTTAGCGATGCTTGTCTCATTTAAAAATGAAAAAAGTGCCAATATCCCTTTATACGCAAAAACTCCTGGCACCATCGGCAAAAGCGCTGGAAATGCGATGATCTCAGCTGGCACCTTTAGCCGTTTGGCAAAGAGCATGCCTAAAATTCCGCTCATAAAAGAGACGATGAGCGTTGCGACACTGATGTTAAAAAATCCCATCTGCATGATCCAAAAGCGGCTAGCATGCGCAAATGCAGCGAGCAAAGCGCAAAATATGAGAGTTCTTTTTGGAGGCGAGCTAGCATAGGCAAAGCCAAGTCCAGCCACCGCAGCAAAGCCAGCATCTACAAGCGTTTCACTAAAAAGCTCAAACATTTAGTATCTCCGCGCTGCTAAGCGTTAGCGTGATATAGACGCCAACAGCCATGCAAAGTATGAGGATGCCCGTGCTTATGGCTCTACTGATGCCAACAAGGGTGTTGTCGTTTAGGATGTCAAAGACTGAATTTATGAGAAAAACGCCCGGCATCATAAAGAGCACAGACGAGCCTATCGCCACGTCGCTTGTGTGCGTAAGTCCGTAAGATACGCCAAGATAGGCGATAAATGAGACGACAAAGGATGTCAGGACGTATTGAACCTTTAAATTTACGCCCATTTTCGCAAGGGCAAATTTAAGAGTGTAGCCAACAAGCGTTGCAAAAAATATGCAAACAACTGAGCCAGCATCGCCTCCAAAAAGTCTGCAAAATGCTGCATTTGCAAGGCTTATCAAGATAAGCGAGCTAGCAAATTTATTTGCACTGACACTAATCACGCCCTCAAAACTCTCTTTAGCTTCATCTAAACTTAAACCCTCATCTAAAATTTGCCAGCTAAGTGAGGATAGCTCAGAAATTCTGTTAAAGCTAACCTGCCCTAGAGGGATCTTTCTCACATAAGTTCGGCGCAAGGAGTTATCCTGCGAGTCCATGACGCTAATAGTAAAATACTTCACAAAAATGGTCACGCTAACGTCGTAGCCGTAGTGCTTAGCTATGCGGTCTACGCACTTTTCTACGCGCGCAGTGTATGTGCCAGCACTCACCATCGCGGTCGTATATTCGGCTAAAAAATTCGTTAAGATTTGGATATCAGGCTTGGTGTTCATCTTGACTGATCTTAAATTTCAAAAAAAACAAAATGAGCTGCAAAACCAGCATCACTTTCATCACATATTCGCTTGCGCTGTGCTTCTTGGCAAACTCCGCCGTCTGCGTCGCCTCAGCACCTAGACCCTGAGCCTGCACGATAAAAGGCGTGAAGATAAAGACAAAGCTTAGCGCTAGGGCTAAGTTTAAAAACGAGAGCATAAATGTACTAAATTTTAGTGAAAATGCAAGCTTTTTTCTTAGATCAAAGAGCTCGCTAACTGCTACAAATGCGCTTACAAATAGCAAAACATAGTTAAATTTTAAAAATATCTTTGTCATCATCTGCCCGCTCATAAAATGCGTGAGCACCCCCTCGCCTATGATGCTTTGCGGGAAAAATATGACTGGCGCGACCAAAATTCCAAGCGTTAGCTCAGTGCCGATCACCGCTGCTAATAGTAAAAAATAGATACTTCTCAACCTCTCTCCTTTATAGTT
>JAHADO010000296.1 GCA_018375265.1 Campylobacter concisus
GCTGATGCTTATGCTTTTTATGATGATAGAGGCGCTAAATCTGCAAGATATCGATGAAGCCATAAAACTTGCTAAGAGCGAGCCTAGCGTGGCTATAGAGCCAAAAGCTGGCGTGAGTGAGCAAATTTTAGCCATAAAAGAGGCACCAAAGTCGCCGTACGAGCAGTTTGTGGCAAAAATTTATGATAGAAGCTTTGAGCTTGGAGAAATTTTTAAAAATCACATAAGTTTTAGCTTTTTAAATGAAAATGAGCTTGGCTTAGTCGTCAATGCAACTGGCGATGAGCTGGCATTTTTCAAAAAAAGCTGGGGCGTAATGCATGAAATTTTACATACAATTTTTGGTAAAAAAATAAAGATCGTAAATGCTAAAACGCAAGCTCCTGAGCCAAAAACCCAGCCTCAAACTAAGCCACAAGAGCCACAGGATAAATATAGCTACCTTGACGAGGAGATCGCTAAGATAAAGGCTAGACAGCAAGACGAGCAAAAAGATGAGTCAGCAAGCAAGCCCGATGTAGCGCCTGAAACTAGCGTAAATGCGCTATCTCAGCCACAAAATGACTTTGCAAAAGAGCTGATGTCGCTAAGTCAGAGCAAAAGTCCAGAGGAGCTTAAAAAGCAAAGAGAAGAGGGCGTGATAAAAGAGGCAAATAGGCTTTTTGGACAGCCTGAAGTGCAAAATAGCTAGGAATTTGGCTCTTTTGTAAATTTGCTTGATTTAGCGCTTTAAATTTGACTTTTTGGCTTAAATTTTTAAATAAAAGTGGTCAAATTTAGCTTTTTAATAAATTTATCTGCGGCGGCAATATTGGCTAAATGAAATCCTAAATTTATATTGCAAATTTAAAAGAGCTAGGGCTTGTAAAATTTGAACTTTTAATGAGGCAGATAAATTTAAAACTCTGGCAAATTTACACCTTGTTTGCAAAATCAAATTTAGTTTAAAATTTATCTGCTGTGGCTATTTTTATGTATAAGCTTTAAATTTCTAAATTTGCATGAGTTGGGCTTATTAAATTTAACCTTTCTAAAGCAAAATTTCTAAATAAAATTAGTCAAAATTTAGCTTGTCGTTTAGACTTGATACTTAAATTTAAAGCCTAAATTTATCTGCTATGACCATTTTGCTAAGCAAAATCCCCAAACCATGAAAGTAAATTTACAATGGCTATGACTTGTTAATTTTTAAATTTGTCCTTTTGAACAAAATTTCTAAACAAAAGTAGCCAAAATTTTGATAGGTGTTCTTGTTTTTATGTTTAAAGCATGAAGTCTTAAATTTATTCGCATGGCTTTTTGGATATGAGCTTAAATTTCTAAATTTGCATGAGTTGGGCTTATTAAATTTAAAATTTATTCTTGTGCGTAAAGCCAAATTTAGCCCAAAATTTAACTATATAGATTTTATATTTTTAAAAAATTTATCTGTTGTGGTTAAAAAATCTAAGTGATAGAGCTTATTGGATTTAGATATAAATTCAATAGCCGCAGAATTTTATATTTTAAATTTGATTAAAAAAGTATCCAAGCCCAAAATGAGCTTGGAGGTTGTGTTTTAGCAAGAGAAGCAGGTTTTAAACTCATAAGCAGTTGGGCGCGCTTCATAAGGCCAAACCTGAGTTTCAAATTTCATGTGCTGATAAGTGTCTATGAAAAGATCGCTCATTATCGGTTTTAGGTATTCGTTATCGCGGATAAGCGCTTCAAGGCTGCCACGAAGTGTGTGTGGTAGCTGCTCGATGCCGCGCTCTCTGATCTCATCTAGGTGAAGTTTAAATAAATTTTCATCCATCGGACCAACTGGCTCGTATTTGTTTTTAACGCCGTCAAGACCCGCCATTAGCATCGCTGAAAAGGCTAGATAAGGGTTTGCTGTGCTATCTGGAAATCTCATCTCAGCCCTAACTGACTTCTCGCCAGCGCCGTAAGGTATGCGGATGCTCGCTGAGCGGTTTTGGCTAGAGTAGGTTAGGATAGATGGCGCTTCAAAGCCTGGGATTAGGCGTTTGTAGCTGTTTGTGCTTGGGTTTGTGAAGGCTGCAACGCTTCTTGCGTGTTTTAAAACGCCGCCGATGTAGTGCCTTGCAAAGTCACTTAAATTTGCGTAGTTGCCCTCTTTGTAGAATAAATTTTTGCCATCTTTCCAGACTGATTGATGCACGTGCATGCCGCTGCCGTTGTCGCCATAAAGCGGTTTTGGCATAAATGTAACTGTCTTGCCGTTTAGGTGAGCGACCATGCGAACAACGTATTTGTAAATTTGAACGTTGTCAGCAGCCTCGACTAAGTTGCCAAATTTCACGCCGATCTCGCCTTGACCTTGTGCGACTTCGTGGTGTCCTAAAAATACTTCAAGGCCAACTTGCTCTAAAACTTGCATCATTTCAGCTCTTAGATCGACCATGCTGTC
>JAHADO010000297.1 GCA_018375265.1 Campylobacter concisus
CCATGAATTTAGTTTTATCCTCCACGACCATTAATGCTTTCGCACAACCAAATTTAGGATTGTCGTGTGTGAAATAAAGCTTGGATTATATTGAAACTTGGCTTTATTGAAGCTAAATTTAAAGATATTTTTAACTACAAATAAAGCTCAAATTTCTTTAAATTTACTCGAAAAAGCCTTTTTTAACGACCTTTTCATCTTTAACGCAAAACTCGCCTTTTGCGATCACGTCATATAAATTTAGCTCCTCGTCAAAGACACAAAGATCGGCGTCGTTGCCAACTTTTACTTCGCCTTTTTGGCTTAAATTTAGATATCTCGCCACATTTTTGCTCATCAAAGCCAAAGTATCTTCTATCTTTAAAATTTTATTTCTTACCAAAGCTTGCAATACTTCTAAATTTGACGCACATGAGGCACAGCCATATCCCACTAGCTCGCCATTTTCGTTAAATTTAGGCACGCTGCCGTTTCCGTCTGAGCTCATCGTTAGGCGCTCTAAATTTAGCCCATTTTCAAGGCCGTAAGCCACCACCTCGTGAAGTGGGGCAAATTTACTCCCACCACTTGTGATATCGATGTTTCCGCCCATTTTTTGAAATTTCAAAGCCTCGTTAAACAGGTCTTTCGTCCTAGCGCAGTGTGTCGGCGAGAAGTAATGAACTGGGAATTCGTAATCTTTTATCACCTTAAATACGTTGTCAAATTTCTCGCTTAGTCCGCCCATGTGCATGTGAAGCACGCCACCTTTTTTAGAGACCATGCCGCCTATGCGTATCTTGCTTAGAATTTTGATGAGCTCCTCTTTTGAGACGTAGCTACCGCGGTTATCGGTCAGTGCTATCTTTACGCCGATCACTTTGTCGATTAGTATGAGATCCTTTGCGATGTCGCCGGTAAATGTCACACAGGGGCTTGCGTATGAGCCGGTGTGGATGAAGGTCGAGATGCCCTCAAACTCGAGCGCTTTTGCTTTGGAGTAGAGATTTTCTAGGCTTCTAGTCACTCCATCAGTCCCCAAAACGCCAACAAGCGTCGTAGTGCCGTATTTTACGATCTGGCTAAGAGTGATCTCAGGCGTTCTTGAGTGATATCCAGCCTCGCCACCGCCACCCGTGATATGCACGTGCTGATCAATGAGACCTGGAGCTAAAACCTTGCCCTTTAGGTCGTAAACGCTAAGCCCTTCTACGCTAAAGCTTAGCCCCTCGCCGATGGCTAAAATTTTACCGCCACCTACCAAAACATCGCGCTTGCCAAGAAATTTTGGCGTGTATAGATTAGCATTTTTAAGCAAAAGCATCTTTTCTCCTTTATTTGCTAAGTTGTACTTTTTCTTCTATCTCCATCAGTTTTATAAAAATTTGCTCGATATTTTCCCTATCCACGGCGCTTAGCTCCATCTTTTTTGAGCTAAGTAGCATCTGCACAAACTCTTCATTCATAAGCTGCTCAAAGCTCAAATTTCTAGCGTTTTGAGCTATTTTTGCCGCTAGTGGATTTTTAAAGCTCTCATATCCCATTTTTATCCTTAAATTTCACTGCAAATCCGCAAAATCTACCGCACACGCCGTCTCTTCGGTATGAAAAATATCTCTCATCGCAGTGTGTGCAGGCCTCGCTAAAGTTTAAATTTCTAACCCCAAGTGCGCTAAATTCATCCCTCAAAGCTGCGTTCATATCAAAATTTCTACCTATCTTATATGCGTTAAATTCCCCAAGGTCAAGCTCGCCTACCTCGTAGCAGCCGCCTTTTATATTTGCTCCGACAAAGACGCTCATCTCGCCCGCTCTTGAGCCAAATTTCTCGCCCATAAGCATAACCGCTTTTGTGCAAATTTTTAGCATCACGCCAGCTCTGCCCACATGAGCCACGCAGATAGCGCCCTGTCTCTCATCTATCATCACGACTGGCGAGCAGTCAGCCACCAAAACACAGATGCCAACATCACTTAAATTTGTGATCACAGCGTCGCACTCTGGCAGCTCGTCTTTTTCATCTTCAAGGACAAAAACCTTGTCCGAGTGGATCTGCTTCATAAATTTAAGCTGCCTAACGCCCAAATTTCTAGCCAAAATTTCTCTATTTTTAATGACATCTCTTGGCTCATCGCCCACGTGATCGCCTAAATTTAGCGAGCTAAATTGACCCTCGCTCACGCCGCCAAGCCTGTTTGTAAAGCCAGCAATGATGCCATTTTTATCAAAAACGATCTCTAAATTTTCACGCATATTCGCTCGCTTAGTAAAGGCTCGAAATTCTCTCGACCTCGTCCCAGCTAAGGCCGCCATTTTGCTTAGCTTCAAGCATCCTAGCCACGTAGCGAGCCAGCAGGTCACTCTCGATATTTACGCGTCTGCCAACCTTGAAAGTGCCAAAAAGGCTATCTCTAAACGTGATCGGTAT
>JAHADO010000298.1 GCA_018375265.1 Campylobacter concisus
AAAACTCAAATTTTAAAATTTTTGCAAGCTCGCTTGGCGTGCTTTATGATAAATTTTTGCTTATAAAAGAGGGCGGCGAGGACAAACTCTCGTTTAACAACACAAAAAAGATCACGCTAAAAGAGGCATTTAAAAAGCTAAATTTAAAAAATGAAATATTAAAAGAGTCTTTAAGGCTTTCCATTTGCATGTCGCTTGCCATTTTTATAGCGCAGGCGATGCATATAAATCATGGAATTTGGATCGCAATTGCCGTGATGAGCCTAAACAAAAGCGACGAAGATGCTTTGAAAAATGCTGGCAGAGATAGCCTTCTTGGCGGAGTTATCGGTTTTTTTATCGCACTTGTTTTTGTTAAATTTATGGGTGAATCATACGCATTTTACATGGTTGTCTTTATCGGTATGTTTTTGGTTTATTATCTAAAATCTTACAAACAAATCGTCTTTGCAACGGCTTTTATGTTTGAATTTACAGCCATTTTTTCGCTTATAAAAAGAGACTTTTTAGCCCTTATGGTAGATAGACTGCTTGACGTGGCGGCTGGCTTTTTGATAGTTTTTGTCACATATCTGCTAACTAAGAAAAATGACTATACAGCGATAAAAAATAGCTTAAGCAGTGCCTTGATAGGTTTTAGAAATTTAGTGCAAATTTCTTTAAATGAGTCAAACAAAGATGCTTTTAGTACGGATGAAAAAGCGATTTTAGGCTCGCTAAATGAGCTAAACTACGCTATAAAAGTTAGTAAAAATTTAGACGATGATAATATGAAAAATGCAAAATTTGTAGCTAGCAAGCTTGATGATATAAATAGCGATCTGGTTAAGCTTAGAAATTATCTAAATTTAGACGAGTTAAAAGAGAAAAATGCCTTGCAAAATGATATAAAAATCATCTCTGATAGGTTTTTGATGCTAGATAAAAAGATCAAAAAACTTCCATATTATTTCATAAGCGAGATAGAAGCGAAGCTGCTTTGCAAAGATGAAAACGTGAAAAAGCTAATTTTACGAGTTGCTTTAAAACAAAATGAAATTTACTCAGCGCTCTCTTTTTGAGAGATTAGCTTTTCATATATATATTGTTCTAAATCTTTTTTTGAAACGTCATTTTTAAGAGCGGTGTTGTAAATTTCTTCAACCTTGCTTGAATACTTTTCATATCCAAAATATGGAAAATGCACGCTCCAAGCCTTTTTTATAAGATCCAAGCTTATCTCTCTTCTTGCCCAAACCTTAAACATATCAAATCCGATAAAGACAACTGAAGTGACGATGGTGGTTGCTATTATCGAGATGTGCGCGTCGGCCTTTGCTAAAAAGTGGTGCGTGATGATAAGAAGCGGAAACAAGACTACAAAGCAGATAAGTGCGTAAATTTGATAGAGCTTCACGTGGTTAAATCTAAAATTTAGCTTTGCGCCATCAACTAGCATACCTTCGTTAAAAAGGGCATTTGCTTCAAGTAAATCTCTAAATAAAACTGGCTGTTTTGAGACGAAAAAAATATTTTTAATGATAGTGTTTCTTAAATTTTCTTTCATTTTTTATAGACTTTTTACCTTAAAAATTTCAGCTCATTGTATCTAAAAATCTATAAATTCAAACAAAATTAGATACAATTTGCACAAAATTTAAGGAGCTAAAAATGGCAGATAAAGCTTTGGAAACGGTCTTTGTAAATGGCGAGTTTGTGCCAAAAGATGAGGCAAAAGTTAGTGCATTTGATAGGGGATTTATATTTGGTGATGGAATTTATGAAGTAGTGCCTGTGATAAATTCAAAAATGGTCGATAAAGAGGGCTTTTGGGCGAGGTTTGAGAGAAGCTTAAACGAGATAGATATAAGCCTGCCTTACGAAAAAGATAAATTTGAAGCGATCTTAAATGAGATGATCGCCAAAAACGCCTTAAAAGAGGGCGGAATTTACATGCAAGTAACAAGAGGCGTGGCGTTTAGAAATTTCTATTTTATGGAAAATTTAACCCCAAGCGTCTTCATCTTTTGCTACGAGAGTGAAATTTTAAACAACCCAGCTGCAAAAACTGGCATAAAAGTGGTAAGCGTTGAGGACATCAGGTGGAAGAGGCGCGACATAAAGTCGATCTCGCTTCTAGCTCAGTGCTACGCTAAAAACGAGGCTCACAAAAAGGGCGCGGACGAGGGCTTTATGGTAGAAAACGGCTTTGTCACAGAGGGCTGTAGCTCAAGCGCTTTTATCATCAAGGATAAAACTCTTATCACCAAGCCACTTTCAAATGAAATTTTGCCAGGGATCCGCCGCATGAGGCTTTTAAGGATCGCTAAAGATATCGGACTAAAGATAGAGGAGCGCAAATTTAGCATGGACGAGGTTTACGCGGCTGATGAAGTCTTTATCTCGGCTGCTACGCTCAT
>JAHADO010000299.1 GCA_018375265.1 Campylobacter concisus
TAGATGGTGCTAATGTAAAATCAGCCACCCTTCACAACTTTGACGAGATAGAGCGCCTTGGCGTCATGAAAAACGACTACATCGGCATCATCCGCTCAGGAGATGTGATACCAAAGATCACAAAGGTTTTTAAAGATAGGCGAGATGGCAGCGAGCAAGCGATAGAGAGGCCTAAATTTTGCCCAGTTTGCGGTTCGCACCTGCTTGATGAAGGGGTCTTTGTAAAGTGTCAAAATTTAAGCTGCAGGGCAAGAGTGGTGGGCTCAATAATTCACTACGCATCGAAAAAATGCCTAAATATAGATGGTCTTGGCGATGCGATCGTAAATTTGCTATTTGACAAGGGGCTGATCGCTTGCATAAAAGACATCTACGCCCTTAAATTTGATGATCTCATGGCGCTTGAGGGCTTTAAAGAGAAAAAGGTAAATAACCTTTTAAATGCGATAGAGGCTAGCAAAGGAGCGGAGCTATCGCGCTTTATCACGGGTCTTGGCTGCGAGCACATCGGCGAGGTGGCGGCTAAAAAGCTAGCAAGTAGCTTTGGACTAGGCTGGCTTGATGCTAGCTTTGATGAGCTAATCTCGCTTGAGGGCTTTGGCGCGGAGATGGCAAATAGTTTAACCGACTTTGCCGAGGTAAATAGGGACGAAATTTTAGCTCTAAGCGAGATCGTGCAGCCAAGCGTGACGCAGGTGCAGAGCATCTCAAACGCACTAAGTGGCAAAACGGTCGTTATAACTGGCACCCTAAGTCGCCCAAGAGATGAGATAAAGGCCGAGCTTGAGAGCTTTGGCGCAAAGGTTTCTGGCTCAGTTTCTAAAAAAACGGACTTCGTCTTAGCTGGCGAGGAGGCTGGCAGTAAGCTAGATAAAGCAAATGAGCTGGGCGTGCTAGTGATCGACGAGAGCGAATATGAGAGGCTAAAACTTGAGGTTTGATAACTACGTCGCAAGCGTTTTAAATATCAGTAGAAACAAGGCGAGTGAGCTTATAAAATCTGGCAAGGTGCTTGCAAACGGCGAAATTTGCACCAAGGTTTCAAGTGAGGTTAGCGAGGCTAAAATTTCACTGCTTGATGAAATTTACGTTGGACGAGGGGCACTTAAGCTAAAGAGCTTTTTGGAGGCGATGAAATTTGACCTAGCTGGCAAAAATGCACTTGATATCGGCAGCTCAACTGGCGGCTTTATGCAAATTTTGCTTGAGCGTGGCGTAAAGAGTGTGACTGGCGTTGATGTGGGCACTGATCAGCTGGACGCCAGTCTAAGAGGCGATGGGCGAGTAAAAATTTATGAGAAAACTGACGTCAGGGAGTTTGCAAAGCAAAATCAAAGCAAATTTGATCTCATAACCTGCGACGTGAGCTTTATCTCTTTGGCTGAAATTTTACCGGCCATCAGCGAGCTAGCAAGCTCAAATTCGCTCATCATAACGCTTTTTAAACCGCAGTTTGAAGTGGGCGTTGGCGTAAAACGCAATAAAAAAGGCGTTGTCACCGACGCTAAGGCTGTAAATTTAGCTATGAAGCGCTTTGAAGTGCTGGCAAGTAGCTTGAAATTTGAACTTATAGCTTGCAAAGAGTGCGAAGTCAAGGGAAAGGAAGGAAATGCCGAATTTTTCTACGCTTTTAACAAAAGATAACATCACTGCCGTTGCGATCGGGCACTTTGACGGCGTGCACAGGGGGCACAAGCAGCTTTTAAAGCAGCTTGGCGAGTTTGGCGGACTTGTCGTCATCGACAAAAACAAGGCAAACATCACGCCAAAGCTAAAGCGAGCCGAGTACTCAAACTATCCTTGTTTTTTGTATGATTTTGAGAGTATAAAAGGGCTTAGCGGTGAGGAATTTATCGCACTTTTAAAGAGGGATTTTAAAAATTTAAAAAAGATCGTTGTTGGGTTTGATTTTAGATTTGGTAGAAACAGAGCGTGGGACAAGCACGATTTGAAGAGGATTTTTGATGGCGAGGTGGTCGTCGTTGATGAGGTTTGCTATGACGGCATGGGCGTGCATAGCTCCTCCATCAGAGAGCTGATACGCCAAGGCAACATCGATGAGGCAAATAGGCTAATAGGCAGGGAGTACTCGATCGAGGGTAACGTTATAAAAGGGCAGGGCATCGGCGCAAAAGAGCTGGTTGCTACGCTAAATTTAGATATAAAAAGCTATCTTTTGCCGCGCGAAGGCGTATATGCGACAAGAACGAGGATGGGCTCATATACCTATGGCTCGGTCACTTTTATAGGCAACAGGCTTAGCACGGATGGAAATTTTAGCGTTGAGACGCACATCCTAGACGAGGTGGCGCCAAAGGTGACGAAGCACGTTGCCGTTTGCTTCATAAAACGCTTAAGAGATAATAAGAAATTTAATAATCTTAGC